>JANMDL010000083.1:0-7853 GCA_031376295.1 Chitinophagales bacterium | reverse complement strand
TATGTTCCTTACAAAAAAGGTAGAATAAAAAGAGTTGAAGGAACTTGCGTAAATGGGCTGCGGCAAGGAGTTGTGAAATACTTTAATGAAGTAGGACAAATTTCATCTAAACAAAACTATCTCGACGACAAAGAAAACGGGTTACGACAGAGGTTTTATGAAAATGGATTGTTAATGGAGGAAGGTTATCAGAAACAAAGTATTCAAGATAGCGTTTGGACATTTTATAGTGCCAAAGGTATTTTAGAAAAAAAGATAACTTATGAAAGAAATAGAAAAAAGCATTTAATTGAATACCATCCAAACGGTAAAATAAAATCAGAAGGCGATTTTACTCAAATAAAGCTTATTCCTGCAAAAGAAAAATTAAATAAGACAACTACAAAAAGAACAGCGAGAAAAACAAGTAGTAGCTTGACTGTAAAAAATGGGGAGTGGCGTTATTTTGGCAAGACAGGAAAGCTGATAAAAAAAGAAGTGTATTCCAACGGTAAACTGACGAAAAACGGCATGTAACAACCAAGGCTTCGTTGGGTGCGCAGCGCCAGCAATGAAGCTACATGTTGAACGAAACCGGCAAACATTGTAAGCCTGCTTTTTTATTATGGTGTTATCATTGTCCAGGTTAACAGTTGTGGTAAATAATCTCCCCCATTCAAAATTAACCAGTTTCGGCAGTGTAATTTCCAAAGCATTTGCCACTTCAAGCAGTGTATAAAGCGTAGGGTTCACTTTGCCATTTTCCAGTTTTTCAATGGCCTGGCGGTCTTTATTGCAAGCCCTTGCCAGGTCGGATTGGCTCCAGCCTTTTTGTGTGCGCAATGCAACAATGCGCTCACCTATTTTCTTTTTTAGCTTGTCCCTTGTCACAAAGCCAGCCCAGTGCCAATCCAGGATGCTTTCGGTACAAAAGCGCCGGATTTCTCACCTGCCGGTTCAAATTTTCGGCAGCAAAGGCTTGTTTGCTGCCAATAATTTGATTATTTTATACAAAACAAAACTGCCATAGACAGAAACTTACATATTGAGGAGTTGAAACAGGCATTTACCGCTTCTGATGTATTTACCACTTCAGACTTAGTTCATTTATATCGCCAAGGTAGTCGACCTTAGCCATATAATTCCAGTGATATTGAGGCGCAAGGTCGACCACCTTTGAAAAAACATTATCGTATCATACAACCACCCTCAACCACTAATCTTCTTTTTCAACACAGCCGCAGCCTTTGTATACCCACCACCGGCGCCATCTACAAAGTGTATGTGCTTATCGTTCATGTTGCGCACATAGCAGGACATCACAGATTCTGCGCTTACACAAATGCCATAGATAATATCCCCTTCTTTTTCAAGCTGGTTCAGTGCGGCTTCCAGTTGTTCCCGCTGGGCAGCCGTTCCGCTGATAACGGTATTTATTTTTCCGTCTATTACCAATGTATCTGTCATACTCACCAGGCTGTACAAATATTTTTTGCCCTGCTTTGTGCGGAAGTAAAAAGTACCCAGCAGGCTTGCAGCCCAGGTACGCACAAAGTAAACGGGCCTGAATCCGCCAAAACGGGAACGCATTTCCTGGCCTATCCGTGCAAAAGTGGTTTTCAGTCTCAGTTTTGTTACCGATATGGGTTGCCGCATGGTGTGTGCGCCGTATATTTCATCTAACTGTTCAATCACTTTTTTAAATACTGCCGGCTGCTTTGCTTCATTGGTGGCCATCACCAGCAGGCTCACCACTTCCTGTGTATGCTCCGGTGGCTTTATCATATCCCAGCGGCACTGCATGCCCGTAAGGTCAAGCTCTTCATTGTTGCTGCCAAAAGCTGCTGCTGTATATGTGTCGCTTTTAATTTCCTTTTCGGCAAAGGCCAGGCCGCCGCCCAGCAATACGGGGATGGAGAATAGCTCTGATGTTTTGAATTTGGTGATGTTCAGTTCGTGGCCATCTTCATAAATTTCTTTTACGGGTATATGGCCCACCCGCAGCTCCATGTTAAAGGTTTGTGCCGTGTTTTGCCGGTGCAGCAGCAAAGCCTGTATGGTGGTGGTTAATATGGATGGTGGTATGATAAATGTGGCCCCATCACCACCAAAGAAAAACGGCACCGAAAGATTTGCTTTTTCTGCAATATTCAATACCGCTACAATGCTGCCGGTGGCCACCAGGTTCACCGTTTGGTGCATGCCCTGCTGCGCTGCCAAGGTGGAGTTTTTTACATCGGTTATCACCACCAGCCAATCAGCAGGTACCCGGTAAAACAAATGGGGCTCTGTAAGCAGTTCGCCCAGCGGAATTTCATTTACCGGCAACCTTGTATAAAACATATCGTTGTTTGCCTCTGCCATATCAACAGTAAATATATTGAATCCTTTTGCAACAGCAGGCATTTTACAGCCGGCCAGGTATCGCAGTATCCAATGGGTTTTAGTAACTGGTTCAGCTATTCAATACGACTTTTTTACATGCACGGTTTGCGTATTGTTTATTCCTTTGCCCTTACAGTTATCATTTTCGCAATGTCAACAGCCCTTTGCTTCACCACACCCACATCGGCACCCGGTTTATCCCAGGCAAGCGCCACGCCCATGCGGCGGTAGGGCCTGGTAACCGGTTTGCCAAAAATGCGCACATCGCTCTGCGGCTGGTTCAGTGCGTTTTCCAATCCTTCATACTGCGGTGTTGTTCCTTCCTTATCCGCCAATATCACCGCACTGGCGCCTGTTCTTTCCAGCGTAATTTCCGGGATGGGCAGGCCAAGTACGGCCCTTGCATGCAGTTCAAATTCCGAAAAGTTTTGTGTGCGGGCCAGCGTTACCATGCCTGTATCATGCGGCCGTGGCGACAGCTCAGAAAAATACACCCCATCATCTGCCAAAAAAAACTCCACACCCCAGATGCCTGCACCCGTTAACGCATTGGTAACTTTTGCTGCCATATCCTGTGCTGCTGTTAATTGTTCGTTGCTTATCATGGCAGGCTGCCAGCTCTCCTGGTAATCGCCACGCTCCTGCCGGTGGCCAATAGGCGGGCAAAAAAGCGTTGAGCCATTTTTTTGCGTAACCGTAAGCAGGGTTATTTCCGAATTAAATTGTACAAATGCTTCTGCAATCACTTCGGTATAGTCGCCCCGTTTGCCGCTCTGCGCATAGTCCCACGCCTTTTGTATATCTGCTGCTGTTTTAATAACCGACTGCCCCTTGCCCGACGAGCTCATCAATGGTTTTACCACACATGGAATGCCCACTACTGCAACGGCCGCTGCCAGCTCTTCAAAACTGTTGGCATATTCATATTTTGCGGTTCTAAGTCCCAGCTCTTTTGCCGCCAGGTCACGGATGGCTTTGCGGTTCATGGTAAAGTTGGCTGCTTTGGCACTTGGTACTACTGTTGTGCCCTGTTTTTCATAATCGTAAAAACGCTCTGTGCGGATGGCTTCTATTTCGGGTACAATAATATCGGGCTGATGTTTGGCTACAATCTTATCCAGCGCATCTCCATCCAGCATATTAATCACTTCTCTTTCATCGGCTACCTGCTGTGCCGGGGCATCGTTGTACGAGTCAACGGCCACCACATACTGTCCAAGCCTTTTCAATGCAATTACAAATTCTTTCCCCAGCTCGCCGGAACCGAGCAGCATTATTTTTTTCATTGTTTCCATTATTCATTCAAAGTTATTTCAATTGAGCATACGTCATGCAATTCCTGTATCATTCGTTTAAAACAGTATTTCCTCAATAGTGCTGATCCTTACCTTATATTTTAAAATCAGAACAGATTATTTTACTTATTTTAGCCTTAAATAATCAGCTATGGCAGTAAACGGCGCAGGCGGTACATCCGGTGGTATTGGTAAGTTCTTTTTGGGTATTGCTATGTTTGTGGCTGGTATGTACCTGCTGCTTAAAAATATTTATGTGCAGCACAGTTTTGGATTTGGCAGCCCGTTTTTTAATGTGGGCGGCCTGTCTGTAACATCAGGTATGATATTAATTCCCTTCATCATTGGCGTGGCCATGCTTTTTTTTAATGCAAAAAATATCCTTGGGTGGATATTGGCCATTGGCTCTGTAGTATTGCTTATTGTTGGTGTTATCAGCAGTATTAATTTTACATTGGCCGGTATGTCGGCTTTTGATATTTTGATGATACTGGTACTGGTGGCTGGTGGGCTGGGATTGTTTTTAAGCTCCTTCAGAAACCACAACAGGGGATAAAATTGCTGAAAGTTATTTTTGTAGCTATTTACCTGAAGCTTTTAATAACCGGTTATATGCCTTGCTCTCTTTAAACATTTTCATACCATCAGAAAATGACAGGTACGATACCCCAAGTTTCCGGTTGGCGGCACTTATTTTTTGCATCAAAACCCAGTGCCGTATAATCTCCTTCCAGGCAAACCAGATTGAGTGAGCCGGATCGTACATGTGGGTGGGTTCACTACCCGAGCCATTCAGCTCGATGATGGACATTTTTTCTCCTTTCCGCAGGTCTTCCAGGTTATCGTACCGTATATCGAGCCGGCCAAAGTAAAAGCCGGGTATTTGTGTACAGAGGTTATCGGCCATTGCAGTAAGTGCTTCATCTGCCCAGGCCGATTGGTCAATAAATTTTGCACCCCGGGCATGGTTGCCATAAGGTACCAGCATTTTTATTGTTCCTTTATCAATAACAGTATTCCACTCTGCTGCATATATTTTTTGCAGTGCAGGTAATTGCAGTATATAACGGTTATTTTGCTGCAGCAATTCATTGAGTGTGCTTTGGCCATCGCCGGTAATAGTTAAAAACTCTTTTTCTGCAATGCCCGTAATAGTACCCTTTGTGCTGCCCGGCATACGGCAGTAAAACAGGCCAATCTCTTTTTCGTAACCCACCCATGCCTGTACCAAAAAGTTGACACGGGTATATTGCAGGTATTGCAGCAGCTCCTCATTACTGCTTATTTTTTTTACACCAATACCCTGCATACCAATATCCGGCTTGGCTATTACCGGGTATTGCAGGCCGGATGCTTTTACTTGCAGCAACATCTGCTCCGGATTGGTATGGGGCATAAATAATAATGTATGCGGATAATATTGCGGCGGAATAAGGTCATAAATCTCTTTTTTTGATTCCATCATAAAGCCCCCGTTTTTAATGGATGGGTTGGCTGCTGAAAAAAAGAAAAAAGAACGTGCCCTGATGGATAACCACAACCAGTATATAACAACTGGCAGGTAAACCGTATTAAACGACCAGTACTCCCAGTTAAATAATTTTATGAAGAATGGCTTTTTTTCCCATTGCCTTAAAATAGTGGTCATGGTAATGCTGTTCCTTTTTGATTGTATTGTTACTGAACTGCTAAGCATATTGTGTTGATGAAGTGTTTAATAAAACCTGTTTCAATTGCTGGCTGCCACCCACAAGATCATTATACATCATGTTTGCCTTTTTGCAGCCAATCTCCAGGGAAGTGATGCTTACAGTAGAAAGTGTATTGCCCCGGTTCATTACCAGGTCATTTTCAATATTGCCATCGCCACCAAAGCTGTGAAAATTGATTGCCTGCTCCTGCTGCGGTTGCGGGCATTGCTGCAGCCATTGCCGGAACCAGTTTTCTCTTTGCTGCCTTATTGGGGCATCATACAGTGTAACAGACGACCAGATATGTGGCCGGCTATTATCTTTCTGCACATAATGCTTTTCACTTCCATCCCAACGGCACTCATACAATAACTGCTCCTGCCATAATATCAGCGTAAATGGTTCAACGGTTGTTGCACTCATTGCCTGCTGTAAAAACTGCTGCAAAGGTTGTTTGCTATCAAGTATATCCAGCAGCACCAATCCCCGGCTTGTTTTATAAGGGGGTTGGCTATTGTGTTTTTCAAAAGCTCCATTGAGCAATACTGCTGCATTACCATTTTCATGCACAGCAAACCACGTACCGCCAGCTTCTGCATCTTTGGGATAAGTGATAAAACCTGTTTTGTGCAGGTATGCAGCAGGTGCAAGTGCTGGTGTGCGTACTAATTTTTCATCCCTGTTTGAGGTGATGATAACACTGCCTGCGGCTGGTATAAAACTTACTGTGCACATGCTTTTTTATATTTAGTGGTTGAGCTGGCAACGCCAAAGTTTTCGGGTAACTGCACACTGGAAACTTCATTTATACCTACCCGTATCAACGCCATGTGGTGAATTGTATGCTCAAGATTGTACGCTACTTCCCGCAGGTAGTTAGTGGGAATATCCACCGGCTCATTACTTTGCTCATCGTAAATAGCCTGCAGCACCAGGTTTTTGTTGGGTCTTTCTATATTATTAAAAAGCAGTATCAACTGCTCCATGGCAAAATCCTTATCTTCTTCCAGCAGCAGGTTGCGCTTACGGTTGTCGTAATTAACCACCCCGTCTTCGTATCCCCATTGCAGGCATTGGAACAGTTCGATAACATGCCGCACATGCTGGCCAATAGTGGCATTAAACAGCCTTTGGCCTGGTTGCCTGTATTCCGCTGCAGTAAGCAGGCGGATTGATTGCGACAGTTGTGTAAAAATTTCACCGACTGCTTTATGAAGTTGCATGTTCGCTTTTGTTGATTAATTGAAAATTTTTTTATGCCGTTTATGATTTCAGTAGTTTGTTAAGCACCTGCGCTTTCAGTTGCGGCAAGTATTTTACCAGCAGCACCGCACTGCACACAAATACCAGCAGTGCATAAATAAACAGTTGGCCACCATCGCCCTTTACTGAAATGCCGAGTTTAAAAATATGGGCAGCAATAGCACCACTCATGGTACCCAGTGCCAGCACGGCACCATACACCGTAAGCGGCGGATACAGAATTAATACCGATGCCAGCAGCTCCACAATGCCCGAGCCAATCCTTCCCCAAGGTTCAATACCCAACTGGGTAAATATATAAACCGATTCTTCTGCGCCGGAAAATTTATAATACAGTGTTTGCAGCATAATGATAGCTGCCAGCAGCCTGCAAAACCACAGCATTATGTTTGAATATTTTTGCATGTTAATTATTTGAAAATTTTAGTCCAGTTATTGTCCGCATTAGTTTTCAAAGCGCTTTCGGTTTTGTTCCAGCTTTTGAGTGTATTGGTTAGCCACTTGTTGTAAAACAGGTAGAGTTTACCATCGAGTATTTTATAGGTTTTGGGATCCACCTCTACTTTGCTGCCATCGTTGCCCATGGCATAAGCACACCAGCCGCCATATTGTGGTTCGTACTTTGCCGGGCTGGCAGCAAATGCTTTGCGGTTGGCATCACTCGAAAAATAATACGTAACGCCCTCCTGCACTAAGGCTGTTTCTTTGTTTCCTTTTACGGGGCCGCCTGGTGCAAAATAAGTTACCGGGTCGTACCCGTTGATGGCAAGGCCATTGCTGCCAAGGTTGTAAGTATTTTTTCGCAAGCCCGCCTGCGCACAGGCAACTGTGCCTGCGGCTATCATTATTACAGCTAAAAAGTATTTTTTAATTTTCATATCAATTAATGATTTTTTATTACCGTTGTTAATCGTGTAAACCAGCCATGGCAGCGATTGTACAGGGGAACATACGGAGCTGTGGTATTTCTGGATTTGCCTGTTCAGTAGTTTTTATGTTATGTCTGCGGTGTTGTTATTTTGGAGGCAAGTGGTATGCTGTGTAAAATTCAGTACCTTGTTCAGCAAAAAATGCAGCTTAACCAGATTACCATTTCTGTTACAGCTATACAAAGAGCCATTGATTTTTATGAATTACTGGGGTTGGAGCTTATTGTAAAAGCAGATCATTATGCCCGGTTTGTGGTGCCGGGTAATGAGGCAACGTTTTCCATTCACCTTACAGACAGGGTCGTTCCATC
>JANMDL010000067.1:0-3395 GCA_031376295.1 Chitinophagales bacterium | reverse complement strand
TTTCAACTAAAAAAAGCAGGGAAACAAAAGATGAGATATTTGCCACTTTTGTAAATGCCATTACAACTACTATGGATCCGCATACCGATTATTTTCCGCCGGTTGACTTGCGTTCATTTAACGAAGGCATGAGCGGTCGTTTTTATGGTATTGGCGCACAGTTAAAAGAGGAGGAAGGGAAGATAAAAATTGCCAGCCTGATTGCTGGTGGCCCCGCCTGGAAAAGTGGTGAAATGAAAGAGAATGACGAAATTATTAAAATTGGACAGTCGAACACTGAACCGGTAGATGTAACTGGTTATGCTGTAACAGATGCCGTGAAGCTGATACGTGGAGCAGAAAAGGGTACCGAGGTTAAACTTACCCTGCGTAAGATAGACGGATCAATAAAAGTAGTGGCCTTAAAGCGGGATGAAATAAAATTGGATGATGTATTTGCCAAAAGCGCCATCATTAATGGGGAACATAAAATAGGCTACATCTATCTGCCTGAATTTTATGCCGACTTTGAAAGACCCAATGGTGCAAGATGTGCCGTGGATGTTGCTAAGGAAATAGAAAAATTGAAAGCCGAGAAGGTGGAGGGTATTGTACTCGACCTGCGGGGCAATGGTGGCGGATCGTTGTATGACGTGGTACAGATGGCTGGCCTGTTTATTGAGGACGGACCCGTTTGCCAGGTGAAAAGCCGCGACGAAAAGCCCAATGTACTGCGTGACAAGGATAAAAATATATTGTACACCGGCCCGTTAACGGTGATGGTGGATGAAACCAGTGCCTCCGCTTCAGAAATATTTGCTGCAGCCATACAGGATTACAAGCGTGGGATTATTATTGGCAGCACTTCCACCTATGGTAAAGGTACTGTACAACGCAATATACCACTTAACCCTGATGGGGAAAATTCACTGTTTGGTGGTAAAAAAGAGGCGGATGACCTGGGCAGCGTTAAGCTTACATTGCAGAAATTTTACCGCATCAGTGGGGGGGCTACACAGTTAAAAGGTGTTGTACCCGATGTAGTTATACCCGACAGGCTGGAAATGATTAAGTTCCGTGAAAAAGACAATCCATCAAGTCTTAGCTGGGATGAAATAGCCAAAGCCGAATACAAACCCTGGGTTAGCAACTACAGTATTGATGACATTACAAAAACTGCAAAGACACAGGTGGAAAGCAATCAAACCTTTAACCGCCTGCGCACCATTGTACAGGAACTGGATAAGCAGAACGATAAAGAGTATTCACTCAATATCACTAAGTATAAAGCAGAGCTGAAAGCGGCTAAAAATGCGTATAAAGAGCTTGACAGCCTGTATAAAATAGCCGTGGCAATGAATATCAATAACCTGGAAGCGGACAAGGAAAAATTTAATGCAGATAAGGATAAGACGGAGAAGAATAAGCAATGGATAAAGCGGGTTAGCGAAGATATTTACATAAATGAAACGGTTAAAGTAATGAACAGTATGATTGGACAGAATAAATTGGCCAAATCCAATTAAGTTGATTGCTTAAATAATTACGGGCTGTTCCTTTTAAAGGGAGCAGCCCGTTTTTTATGTGTGGTTATGTGATGTGCTTTGTTGTACTGAATTCCGTTGTTGTGATTGCTCGTTTAAGCTATCCTGTCGGGCAGCGGGTATATTACATTCAGCCGGGCAAGCCCGTTAAATTTGTCAACTGTAAAGTACAATCCGTACAAAGGGTCAAACCCAATTTTTCCATCATTGGTAATGTAAAAACCCGGCTCAGAATAGTTATGGGTTTCAGTTTCAAAACGGTACAGATCATTCTGTTCAAATCCTTCCCTTTCCCTGCGTTGTGGTATCAGGTTTGCAAAGAAAACGCCTTCGTCATCAAAATTAGCATGATTGCTTCCCTTTGATGCAGTTCCTGCAAGGTCAATCAGCCGCAACGGACATTTGGCAGACCGGCCGTCAATCAGCACCGGGTAACCATAAAAGATGATTTCAGGTGTGTAGGAGCCGTTGATACAGGTAATAAAGTTATTGTAAACACTATCCGGCAGCATTGTTTCTGGATTAAGCACCTGCCATTCCCTGTTAACCCCCAGCTTTATAAAAAAATTGCTTACCATGCCCGATGCAGTGGTAATATAATAAGCCAGTCCGGGCAGCAGGTTAATTCTTTCACATTTAAAAAAGCCATTGGTAAATCCATCGGAGGCAGCAGGTGCATGAGCAGTAGGCATTGCTATACCATCTCCGGTAAGATAGCGGGCATCAATTTTTACAGCATAACCAGTAAGTTTTAACGTATTGCCATTGATAACCTGCATAAACTCTATTGTATCAGGCGAAAGCACAATAATACCGTTTGCATTGATGGTAAAACTGAAATCACTTATTGAAGCCTGGCTCGAAAAATGGTATTCGCCGGGCGCAAGACTAAGGTTTACAGGGCTGCTGATATCAATCCAGTCGTTGTTCACCGTATTGCCACCGGAGTCTATCAACAAAATCCGGTTATTAAAAAGATTGCGGCCATCAATAATAACAGAAAAAAAACTCATGTTCTTTAAAATTTTATACGCTTTATTTTTTTTTTGCTGAAATAGGTAACCAGGGTAAGGCTGCATATACAACCTGCTGACAGCAATACATCACTGACTGCTGAATTTTGTTACCTGTTTTTTAATTTATTTTTCTGAGAGAGAAAAGGAAGGACCTGGAATTGTCTTTGAGTGCGGTTTAAATTTTGTAGCAGGTACCCTCAAGTGCCAGCTCTGTATTTTCAAATATGGCAGCAGCCTCTGTTAAAAAAACATCCAGGGTTTCATATTTGGAAGAAAAATGACCTATCAGTAATTTTTTTACATTGGCCTTTTGAGCAATGGCAGCAGCCTGTACCGTAGTGCTGTGAAAACGTGCAGCAGCTCTTTCAGCAAGGTCTTTGAGGTAGGTGGTTTCATGATAAAGAACATCCACACCCATTACCTTTTCCACCAGCCCTTCATCGTAGATAGTATCTGCACAATATGCATACGACTTGGCAAGGGGTGCTGCATCTGTTACGGCCTCATTTGGTATGGTAATGCCCAGCTTGTTTATATAATCTTCACCTTTTTGCAGCTGACTGTAAAATGCAGCCGGTATTTCATGAGCGTTGGCCTGCTTTACAGAAACTTTACGGGGGTTCTTTTTTTCCCTGAACAAAAAGCCCCAGCATTCGATGCGGTGCTGCACCGGGAAACAGCTTACCGTTATTTTTTTGTCATCTACAATGATACCTTCCTGCAGCAGGGGGCAGAAATGCAAAGGGTAGGGCAGCCTGGTATCAGCAACTTTCAACTGCAGCTGAATAATGCTTTCCAATGCAGCAGGTGCGTGCAGGTACAAAGGTTGTATGCGCCCCAGCAGGCCCATGCTGGT
>JANMDL010000876.1:0-1727 GCA_031376295.1 Chitinophagales bacterium | reverse complement strand
ACTTTGCGTTTTTGTTCTTCTGGTGCAATATTTTCGATGCCTAATACAGTTGCAAATGCTTCAGTTTTTCTTTCCCCTTCAAGCATTAATTTCATAACAGCCTCCTCTTGAGGGTTAAGCCCTTGCCATAAAGGGTGCTTTTCATATTGGATTTCTGTAACAAATAGAGCATCCTCAAACTTGATTGCAGGATTGGCTCCCTCATCCTGTAAATAGTTCCGCAATTCTGGATGAAGTTCGACAGTCTCAAAATCCAAGTTGCCACTATGCTTTTTCTCTTTCTTTAAGAGATTCAGCAAGTCGCCTTTTGCTGACATGCGTAAATAAGCACTTAAAGAAAGCTGTTCCGATTTGTAAGATTGTAGGTTCTTGATCAAAGCCAAAATGGCATCTTCAGCGGCAGTAGCACAAATATCTTCCGATATCTGCGAGTTATGGGTTTTGAGCCAAAATGTGAGATAACCAAGGTAGGCAAGAACAAGGTCGGCTGATGCTACTGGGTCTTGTTGTAACAACCGGACATATATGTCCGCAGCAATATTTTCAGTTGGCTCTGAATGATAGATGATACCCTCCTCATGCTTTATTGCAACAAAGTTAACAACCCAAACATGACCCAATCAAGAAATAAAGCAATGATAGCGTAGATTCAGGCTAAAAACTAAATCAAATTCGATAGCCATAAAATAGAATTCGATCCTGCTCGAAAATAAGTATCTTCGGGGGCAAGCCCCCTCGGACTGCCTCGGCTTCGCAAAGCGAAGCGAAGTATTTGATGAGGAAACAACCCCAGATTTACGTCGCAAGCGACGGGGAATTGCACCCTCAGAGATTAAAAATTAAGAAAACACCCCACCTCGAGACTCGAGATGGGGTTTGAACTGAGAAATCAAAAAAATTGTTGATCTGAAAAGGCGCATGGCTATGCGCCCCTACGAAAATCTATGCAAAATCCTGCATCAGTTCCTCGAGACTCTCACGGCTTGGACGCAACAAACTTTCTGGAAGGTGCGCAATGGCAATCTCGTGAACGTCTTCGGTGTCAATAATGGTTTCTCGAGATTCGTTGATGTAGACAATGCCTGTGACCAGTTCACCGCTGCGCTGTGCATCCTCGAGCAACTTTAAAGCACTCATTTTGCTGGTTGGGTCGTGGTCTTTGCTGAGTTTGCGCAGTTGCACCGCTGGACCGTCGTGAAGTTTGATGCTGACGACTTCACCTGGCGCGTAATCGACGACAATTTCGGCAAATTCTGGAACAAAGTTGATCTCGTGAATCGCAACTTCGTGCTCCTTGCCGTAGGCATAAGATTTGGTGCTTTCGTCGGCGTTGTTGAAGGTCACGCAAGGACTGATGATGTCAAGCACGGCAACACCTTTAAAGCTCATGGCGGCTTTGAGGAGTTCGGTGACTTGTTTGGCATCACCCGCGAAGCTGCGTGCCACAAATCCCGCACCAGCCAGAATCGCTTCGGCGCACAGGTCGAGCGGTGGAAGTTCGTTTGTGCCAGCGTATTTCAGGGTTTGACCCTCGTCGGCGGTGGCGCTGAATTGCCCTTTGGTCAAACCGTAAACGCCGTTGTTTTCGACAATGTAGACCATTGGCACGTTGCGGCGCACCAGGTGTTTGAACTGACCAAAACCGATGCTGCCCGTGTCACCGTCGCCAGAAACACCGATAGCCATTTGATGGCGGTTGGCGAGCATCGCGCCCGTTGCCACGCTTG
>JANMDL010000038.1:0-10869 GCA_031376295.1 Chitinophagales bacterium | reverse complement strand
GCTCGTGTGCAGAAACTTCTCGAATGCCTCGGCCGCGTTCAGGCTCGCGAGGATCCGCATCTAAGAGATCAGCATTGCTGATATAGCGGCAGTGGGTGGTAAAAACGCGTCTTTGGGTGAAATGTTGTCTCAACTTTCCTCAAAGGGTATTCCGGTACCCAACGGTTTTGCAACCACTGCTTTTGCTTTTGAAGAATTTCTTGTACACAATAAACTAAAAGCCCCCATACATGAGCTGCTGCAGCAATTAGATAAGGAAAATTTTTTAAACCTGCAGCAAACGGGAGCCAGGGCCAGGGAATTGTTACTCAGTGCCGAATTGCCCGCCGGTTTGCAAACGGCCATTATTGAAGCGTATAAAGAGCTGGGCGGAAACGATTTTGCCCAGGTAGCCGTACGCAGCAGCGCTACTGCCGAAGACCTGCCGGAAGCCAGCTTTGCGGGGCAGCACGAATCTTTCCTGTACATAACCGGAGAAGATGCTGTATTGGCAGCGGTAAAAAAATGTTTTGCTTCTATGTATACCAACAGGGCCATCAAATACAGGGAAGACAATGGCTTTGCACATGAAAAAATCGCCCTTTCTGCCGGTGTGCAAATAATGGTACGGTCAGATAAAGCTTCATCGGGCGTAGCGTTCACCCTTGATCCTGAAACCGGCTTCAGGGATATTATTCACATCAGCGGTGTATGGGGCCTGGGCGAAAACATTGTACAGGGAACGGTAACGCCCGATGAGTTTTTTGTGTTTAAGCCTGCCCTGCTGCTGGGCAAAAAAGCCATCATACAAAAGAAGCTGTGTGAAAAGGCATTAACAATGATTGGCAGCAATGAGCAAGACAACCCTGTGGTGAACATTGCAACGCCCAAAGAAAAACAGGAGCAGTTTATTTTAAGTGATGAAGAAATAACAAAGATAGCCAACTGGGCATTGATCATTGAGCAGCATTACCACAAACCCATGGATATTGAATGGGCTAAAGATGGTATCACCAACGAACTGTTCATCATACAGGCCCGGCCCGAAACCGTGCATTCCCGTAAAAATCCATTGCTGCTAAAAGAATTCCGGCTGCTGGAAAAGGGTGAGCGGCTGGCGGCAGGAGATGCTATCGGCTCAGGCGTTGTATGTGGCATTGCAAGAATACTGCAGTCGCCCAAAGACGCAGATAAACTACAGGCAGGTGAGATTGTTGTAACAGGACAAACCAGCCCCGATTGGGATCCGATTTTAAAAAAGGCTGGTGCCATCGTTACCAACAAAGGTGGCAGAACCAGCCATGCGGCCATTGTAGCCAGGGAGCAGGGTGTGCCTGCCATCACCGGTTGCGGCAATGCCATGGATACCGTTACGGATGGAGAAATGATTACCGTATCCTGCTGCGAAGGAAAAACAGGTTTTGTATACAGAGGTAAACTCGGTTTTAAAGAAACAGCGCTTGATTTTTCGGGCATAAAAAAACCGGATGGTACAGAAGTGATGCTGATTGCAGCCGACCCCGACAAAGCTTTCGGTCTATCCTTTTACCCCAACGATGGTGTGGGCCTTATGCGCATCGAATTCATAATTACCCATACCATACAGATACACCCGATGGCATTGGTAAAGTTTGATGAACTGAAGGATGAAAAAGTAAAACTGCAGATAGAAATACTCACACATCATTACCCTGATAAGGAGCAATACTTTGTTGACAAACTGGCCCAGGGCGTGGCAACCATTGCGGCAGCCTTTTACCCCAAAGATGTGATTGTGCGGATGAGCGATTTTAAAACCAACGAATATGCCAACCTCATCGGCGGCACCGGCTTTGAGCCCAGGGAAGAAAACCCGATGATTGGTTTCAGGGGTGCATCAAGATACTACCACGAACTGTACAGGGAAGGCTTCAGGCTGGAGTGCGAAGCCATACGCATGGTAAGGGATGAAATGGGGCTGACCAATGTAAAAGTGATGATTCCCTTTTGCCGCACAGTAGCAGAAGGCAACAGGGTGATTGCAGTGATGAAAAGATATGGCCTGGAACAGGGGGTGAATAACCTGGAAGTATATGTGATGGCGGAGATACCGGCTAATGTAATTCTTGCAGAAGAATTTGCAAAAGTATTTGATGGATTTTCCATTGGCTCCAACGATCTTACTCAGCTTACACTTGGTATAGACAGGGATTCAGCCATCATCAGCGGCCTTTTTAGCGAGCAGGATGGGGCTGTAAAGGAAATGATTGCCACCATGATTAAAAAGGCCAAACACGCCGGGGTTAAAATAGGGTTTTGCGGCCAGGCACCCAGCGACTTTCCGGAGTTTGCACAGTTCCTGGTGCAGGAGGGTATCAATAGTATTTCTTTTAACCCCGATGCACTGCTCAAAGGAATTGAAAACATCAACCTTGCAGAAGCACAAATACTATTAGCCGTATAAACTTGTTTTATGAAAAAAGAAAAAACATTTTTTTACAGCAGTAAGGATTTTGAAATACCTTATCTTAAAGAAGCATGGGGTTTGGCAGATGCGGTGTTTGAAGCAGCACCGCTTTCTGCTGCCTCGGCAGATAAGGCAAAAGGCTTTGAGGCAATCAGCATCTTTACCAACGATGATGCTTCGGCACCCGTACTGGAAACACTGTACCGCAATGGTACCAGATTGATTGCCATAAGGGCGGCTGGTTATGATAATGCGGATATAGAAAAAGCAGCAGCACTGGGTATTACAATCGCCAACGTACCGGAGTATTCGCCCTATGCCATAGCCGAACATGCGGTGGCACTGGTGCTGGCGCTCAACAGAAAACTGATTACTGCAAGCAGGCAGGTGCAGCAGCACAATTTCACAACAGGCAACCTTATCGGGTTCAATCTGCATGGCAAAACTGCAGGCATCATCGGCACAGGAAGGATAGGCAGCATCTTTGCAAAAATAATGCATGGCTTTGGTTGCTGCCTGCTGGGGCTGGATATAAAAGAAAATGATTTGCTGAAGGAAAAATACGGGCTTAAATATGTTGACCTGCCTGACCTGTGCAGGGAAGCAGAGATCATCAGCATCCACACCAATCTTACGCCGCATACAAAATACATCATCAACAAAAAAACCATCAGCCTGGTGCAGCGGGGTATGATGCTTATCAATACCAGCCGGGGTGCATGCGTACATACAGCCGATGTGATGGAAGCCGTTGACAATGGCCATATCGGTTATTTTGGTACCGATGTGTATGAAAATGAAAAAGGCATTTTCTTTTACGACCACAGCGGTAAGGCACCCGAAGATGAGCTGCTGAAAAGGATGCTGGCCCATCCTAATGTGCTGGTTACGCCACACCAGGCATTTGCAACACGGGAGGCGCTTTTTAATATTGCTGAAACAACTTTCCGGAATATTGATTGCTGGAATAAGCGAATACATTCAGGCAATGAATTAACAGTAACCAGCGATACTGCAAATTCATTTACCAATAATACATAACGCAAAAAAAACTGAATATGATTGGCAAACTCACCAACGAAGAAATAGAAGCGGTACTAAAGGCAAACATACTGGGCCGGATCGGCTGCAATGATGGAAAAAAAACTTATGTGGTACCCATTAATTATGTGTACGACGGCAAATTCATTATTGCCCACTCCACCGAAGGTATGAAAATAAGGATGATGCGTGAAAACCCTGCTGTATGCTTTGAGGTAGACGAAATGAAAAGTTTCACCCATTGGAAAAGTGTAATTGCCTGGGGCGAATACCAGGAGCTGAAAGATGAAAGGGACAGGTACTATGCTATGAAATTGTTTGTGGACAGGATGATACACCTTAAACTGAGTGAAACATCCCACCCGCCTGAAATAAGCGCAGAACGGGTACATCCACGTTCACCCGGCAGCATTAAACCGGTTATTTACCGGATTGTGCTTGAAGAAAAAACGGGGAGGTTTGAAAATGACTGACCGGTGTTCTCTACCCTTACCGGTGTGCGCCCGCCTGCTGTCTGCCCTTGTTGGTGTTCGTGCCGATGCTATAGCCGAAAAGCCCCGCAAAAAAATCATTATCATTCAAATAAAAAAGCCCCGGCTCAATTCATCCCCAATAAAAAACCCCGGGATAATCTCCCGGGGCCTTTTTTACAAAATATCAAATCCTGTCAGCAAAACATCATTCTTTAATCATCTTTTGTGTATAGGTTTTTTCTCCTGTTATGATGCGCAGCACATAAATACCCGCAGGCTGCTCTGCAATATTAAAGTTTAAAAATGCCTGTTTGCTAAAACGCTGCTGCGCCACTACTACACCTTCAGGCGACACCACCTGTACCAGCCCATTTTTATTATTACCCAGGTTGAGCCGGAACAAGCCCCGGTTGGGATTGGGTGATACCAGCAGGTTGCCGGGCAGCACTTTAGCCGCCTGCTGCATGGTAAGCTCATCACCAGTTTGCCGCAGGTTGTAAGTAATCACTTCATTGTTGGCAGGCTTTGCTGTAAATATACCGGTACATCCTTCAATATATCCACGGAACACGGAGCCAGCATCGGTGGTAAAGCCGGGTGACAACAACACTTCCCCTCCTGCATGGTATACTGCCGTAGCACCGGTACTGATTATATTCAGCGCATTGATGGAGGAAGATGCCTGCCTGTTATCTGCACCAGTAGCCGTTGCCGTAATGGTAAGGCTGGCAGGGCAACCACTACTGCTGGCCAGTAATACTGCCTGGTAAGCATTTACCAATCCGTAACCCATTTCCTGTTGCCATGTACCGTTGGGCCTGCCGCCGGTAGTAGCATAGGTGTACAGGTCGGTACGCACTTTTTGTGCCGACTGTTCAATAATATCTGTTACCTGCTGCACCGTAAGCCCCGGATTGGCGCTTAGTACCAATGCTGCTACACCAGCCGCACTGGGGCAGGCAGAGGAAGTACCATTGAAAGTTTGTGTGTAATCACTTCCATCATAGCCGTTGGCACCCTGCCTGTCGGTAGTAGAAATTTTAACACCCGGCGCCATCACGTCTAACTGTGTACCAAAGCAACTGCCCCAAGCTTCTCCATCGCAGGAAGCAGGATTTTTGCGTTGCCCGCATGGGCTCAATGCACCAATGACCAGTATGCGGGGATTGGCCCCGCCGGGATAACGTATATTGGTATTGTTTTCGTTACCCGCCGCAAATACCACTACTGTACCCAGGCCACCCCGGCCATTGTTGAGTGTATTGGTAATGGCATCGTCGATAATGGTGGAAGGCGCATACCCACCCCATGAGTTGCTGATGACAGCAGCCCCGTTTTGCCAGGCCCAGTTAAAGCCGTTGGCAAGGCTTTGCGGCGGATCAGAAAGCAGCAGGTTAATGCTTACAGACATCAGCCTTGCACCTGGCGCTACGCCACTTATACCCAGGTTGTTGTTTTGCACAGCCCCGGTAATACCTGCGCAGGCCGTACCATGGCTGCCCCTTACCTGAGAAGGACTGGTATTGGTGGTGGCATCAAAGCCGGTTCCAAAAGTATTGGCAGCAAGGTCGGGATGGTTCATTTCAAAACCATGGTCAAAAATGGCCGTTCTGATAGTAGGCGAACCGGTGGTGATGTTCCATGCCTGTTCAGCCTTTACATCAATACCAATACCTGAAGCGCCCCACTGACCGGTATTTCTCAATCCCCACTGGTTATTGAAAAAAGGATCGGCAGAAGCCTGCAGGTCGTGATACATAAAAGCCGGCTCTGTACTTTCAAACAATTGCGTTTCGTAAAACAGGTTGGCTGCCTGCAGTGCATTGAGTTTACTTGCCCTGCCACAGGATAGTGTAAACCAAAGCGGCATATATTCATTGTGTCCCATCACTTCTATGCCCTGCTTTTTTGCCTGCTCATACAACAGGTCTGCATCCTTTGGGCTTTTCAGTTTTACATAAAAGTTATTTGATAATCCCATACGCTGGCCGGTACTGCCTACAAAGCAGGGAGCAGCCATGATAACGCCGGGCATCTGCCGGAATGTTGTTATTTGTGCCGCATAATCCAGCCTTGAAGCCGCTGTGGCTGATGACAGTTCTGTATAAAAAGTCCTCAAACCCTTTCTGCTGCCGGCACTGTTGTCAATAGTAACCAGTGTACCTCTTGTATAATCCTCCTGCGGTACCACAGTTTTTTGCTGTCCATTGCTGATGGAAGCAGTAACTGCACGGGCCGCATCTTCCCCCTCAATGGAAATAGCAACCGTTTTGTAATCGGGCTGCAGCATAAATTTTGTTCCATTGTAATAATAGAAGTAATCACTGTTTGTCTGGCCGTAAGCACCCAAGGCCATCAGAAACAGCAGCAACCCTGTTAATTTATATTGTAATCTTTTCATGATTCATCATTTAAGTGAAAAAAGGTTGTTGCTGTTACTTCAGTAATTTCTGAACCATCGCTTTCAGTTCAGCTATTGCTTTTTGCTGTGCTTTCAACTGCTTATCCTGGTCAATAACATACAGCGTAAGTTCTTCTATTTTCTCCTGCTGAATGCGTGATATATCTCCCAGGTTAAGCCCGTCGGCAGCTACCTGGCTGGCAGCCGGAACATTTGGCAGGTGCTTGTTGGCATTGATAAAAGCTTCCAGTTCGCTCAATGATATCAGCTCGTAATCTTTGTCAAATACATAATCTGCCCAGCCGATGCGTACCCGTACTTCATCCGACAGGATACCACCCTTTACAAACAGGTTGTAAGCACTGGTATTGGCGCCACCTACAGATGTTGGCTGATTTTGTGTACCAATGGATGTTTTACCATTAAGTACCACCTTACGAATACCAAAATCTCCAGAAATAAGTGGTGTTGCAGTAGCCGTATTATCAATGTATAATTTATTACTGCCAGTTTCGTTGTAACCAGCCTGGTGACCGAGAAAAACGTTTCCTGAACCTGATAAGTTGTTCCAACCTGCAGTACTGCCAAGTATCGTATTGTAGCTGCCGGTATTTTGTAAACCTGCATAAGCACCAACATTGGTATTGCTTTGGCCGGTAGTGTTATAACCTCCACTAAAATGCCCTACACTTGTGTTATTACCACCTGTTGTATTCAGGTAACCACTCAAACTACCGATGAAAGTGTTCTGGTAACCGGTAGTGTTGGATGTACCGCTTTGGTGTCCAAAAAAAGAACCCCAGTTGGCGGTGGTGGTTGCCTGACCACTTGAAAGCCCTACAAAAGTACTGGCATAACCGGTGGTATGATTGTAACCACTTAATGAACCCATAAAAGTGGATCCTCCGGCAGTATTTACACTCCCGGAAAAATAACCGAAATGTGAATTATTGCTTCCTGCTGTACCGGCGCCCTGCCCATCCCAGGTATTGGTGCCTGCAAATGAATTGGGTGAAGGGTCGCCAGGGTTTACTCCCCCTCTCACTTCTGGCGCTATCGTTTTTAAATTTTGTACCGGGTATGCGCTCTGTTGTGCATACGTTGTAATGGCTGCTGCAAGCATGGTGCCTGTAAGCATTGTGCGTAAGATTCTCTTTTTCATGTTGTATTGTTTTGGTTAAAAAATTACGTGTTTTTAAAGAAAAAATACCGGTTAGGATGGGCAAAGAAATATCTGTACAGGAAACGGATTCAAGTACCATTTATATCAATGAGATTAGCATACGCACATACTGGTAAATGATACAGTACATCTATACAGTAAACTCATTCTAAGTCAGTGATTAAATCGGATTTTTCAGATATTACAACAGGCTTTAAGGTCTGTCATTGAAGAAACAGAGATAATATTAGCAGGTTAAAAATTATATCAGGGATTTTATACAGACCAGTTATGGAAGTCAGCAAATATTAAAACTGTCTGTTATTAAAACTATCAACGCACTAAATCTTTTGTTTTTTGTGTTATAGATTAATTGCTTTGTTAACTGATGTGAAAGTACATACAGAAAATGAATTATGCAAATTTTTTCTGTGAATTTATTATGATTTTTTTTTATGCAGAATATTGTAAGTTTTGGATGCGATAGAGTGTAGGCTCTTGTTAACCCAGCATCTTTAAAATATCCAGTCCTTCCTGCCATTCCCCGTAACCCGATGCTGCATTGATATGCCCGACAGCACCAATGCTGATAAAATCGCTGCCCCAGTTATGGGCAAATAACCTGGCCCGGTCTTCTGCTACCCATTCGTCGTTACTGCTGGCCACCACAATGGTTTTAAATGATATTTTTTTTACAGGGATTGGCATAAAACCTTCAGCAGGAAAAGTATATACCGGGTTTTCAATATCACTTGGTGCCACCAGCAGTGCACCCTTTATTTTTTTACCAGGTTGCATGGCCCAATGCGCAATGGCTGTGCAGCCAAGGCTGTGGCCAATCAATACAACTGTTTCTGGTTCAAATGCTGAAACCGCAGCATCAATGGCTGCCACCCAGTCTTTACAAGCGGGCGCATCCCATTCCTGCTGTACAATACGCCTGCAGTTGGGCAGCACCTGCTCAAAATATGTTTGCCAGTGCGCTTCGCCTGAATTGCCAAGGCCAGGTACTATTAAATAGTTTGTCATCATAAATCAGTACAGCTTTGTAAATTTGTAAAAGTATCACCGAAAAAAAACGGCTGTCAAAATTGCTTACACCCCTCTTTCATCCACCATTTTAAACAAGCCATCAACAATCCTGTATTTTGTGCCTTTAATTTCTATCACCTCCCCTTCTTTCATTTTTGAAAGCTCATAAATATCCTGTTCAATCAGGTGAAGTGAGCCGCCCGTTTTACGTACTATATTAAGATAGTCGGGATGTATTTTATCATATACCCCGCACAAAACAACCTTCACCGGCTTTTTAATGCTGCCCAGTAATGCTATATCTTTTACCGGTGCCCAGTTATCGGCAATCATCACTACCGAATCGCAGGATATGCAAGTCCGTTCTGCCTCTATCAATGCCTCAATATTGTTTTCGGGTGCATCGCCGCCCGATCCGCTGTACATGGCTTTTTCAATTGTTTTCTGCACCTCATTGTAGTCGGCAGTTTCTATTTTATAAATACCGCCGGTTTTGCCTATTACTTTTTCACTGTTGGTTTTTGCATCTCCATCATTAAAAAATATAAACTGGCGCCTCATGCCATCCGTAAGTGTAAGTTTAAGCCATATCAGCAATTGCCCGGTGTATGGATACATACTTCCTGTAACATCGGCGAGTATCATAGCTTTTGACCATTTGTGCCGCCTGAACACTTCCGACACGGTTGAATCCACCATCGTATAGGAATATGTATCACCCCAACTGTCGCAGCTGTCTTTATTTACATCCAGCACATAATAAAGGGAATCATATTGTTTATAAAACTCATAGTATATCATTGACATCAGGCTGTCGGCAAAAGCTTCTTTCTTGGACATTTTTACAATGCTCCTGGTAAAGCCTTCCGGTATTGTGTATATATCATTTGTATCCCCAATCAAGGTCCATTGAGTACAGAATTTAACAGCCGTATCAGCAACTGCTGCGGTATCGGCAACCGCCACATCACCTCTCAACATATCCTTTAATTTCATTACCTCACGGGATGCACTTTCTTTGCCGGGCAATTCTCTGTAATAAATATAAAACCCATGTGCCAGGTAAGATGCTTCTTCCCTGCTTCTGGCTTCTGTTTGCCTTATCTTTCTGAACCTTGTATTTTGATTGGCAAATAAGCCGGGTAATATTTTATGAAGACTTTCGAGCCGCTTCCTGCTCAAAATAGTAAAATCACTTTTAGCCGGGTAATCAGAATAAACAAGATCTACCCCTGCAATATTAGCATTTTTAAGCTCCTGCACAAATGCAGATTGGTTTACTGTAAATTTAAATTTGCCATACTCCAGTGGCAGGTACATCACTTTACAGCCCGCTTCATCCATCATATAATAGGGCTCCTTTATCTCCCGCATTTTAAGGATACTGTCAATTTTCTTTACCTGCGCTGCCGAAAACAACGCAAAAAATACAACCACGATAAAGTTGAATATTATTTTCAACATAACTACGGTATTAATTGCTGCAAATATTTACATCATAACTTGCGCCTCATCACATCATCACATCATCACATCATCACATCATCACATCATCACATCATCACATCAGCACATCAGCACATCAGCACATCAGCACATCAGCACATCAGCACATCAGCACATCAGCACATCAGCACATCAGCACATCAGCACATCAAAAAATCTTCCCCACCATTTCCCCCGGCACAACCCACTCATCAAACTGCTCTGGTGTAACGTAACCAAGCTTAACAGCCATTTCTTTTAAAGTAGTACCTTCTTTGTGTGCGGTCTGTGCAATTTCAGCCGCTTTGTAATAGCCGATTTTTGTATTAAGTGCCGTTACCAGCATCAGCGAATTATCCACATGCTTTTTAATATTTGCCTCCAGCGGCGCAATACCCACGGCACATTTATCATTAAAGGATACACAACCATCCCCTATCAGCCTGGCACTGTGCAGAAAGTTAAATATCATTACCGGCTTAAATACATTCAGCTCAAAATGACCATTGCTGCCACCAATACCAATGGTAACATCATTGCCCATAACCTGCGCCGCAATCATTGTTAATGCTTCGCATTGGGTGGGGTTTACCTTGCCCGGCATAATGGAGGAGCCAGGTTCGTTATCGGGTATAAAAAGTTCGCCGATACCGCTGCGTGGGCCACTGCTCAGCATCCGCACATCATTGGCTATTTTCATCAGGCTTACGGCAATTGTTTTTAATGCCCCATGCGCTTCCACAATAGCATCATGCGCCGCTAAGGATTCAAATTTGTTTTCAGCGGTAATAAAAGGCAATCCGGTTACCGCCGCAATATGCTTAGCTACATTCACTGAATAGTTGGGTGG
>JANMDL010000024.1:0-3593 GCA_031376295.1 Chitinophagales bacterium | reverse complement strand
GGGTTAACTGCGGCACTTATTGTAGTGCTGAGCCCCGGGAACAATTTAGTATAAGGTGCTGCTGAGAGTGTAACAGTTGGCCTTGCATTTACTGTAACATTCGTAGCTGCAGAGTTTGCAAAACAACCATTAGCATTGGTTACCCTCACTGTGTTGGCACCAGCTGTGGTAGCAGTGATTAACTGAGTTGTAGCTCCATTGCTCCATAACCATGCACTGCCTGCTGAAGCAGTAAGCACTACACTGTTCCCATCGCAGAAGTTGGTAGGGCCGCCTGCACTAATGGTGGCAGTTGGTATTGGATTCACCGTTACAGTAGTTGGTGCTGAAGTAAGGTTGCAACCACCTGTAGTTACCACTACAGTGAAAGTGCCTGATGTGGTAACAGCAATTTGCTGTGATGTTGAACCATTGCTCCATGCATAAGAAGTACCTGCACTTGCAGTAAGCACCACATTACCACCCTGGCAGAAGGTGACAGGGCCGCCTGCGGTAATAGTAGCTGGCACAGCAGCATTGATGGTGAGTACAACTGCTGTTCGTACAATGCTTTCACAATTGGTAGTATTATTTCTGCTGGCAGCATAAAAAGTAATAGTGCCGGCACTGCTGAGTGTGGGGCTGCCTACTACATTGCCAACAGATGCAGCATCATACCAAACTATAGTATGACCGGCAGCTACAGTAGCAGTAGCCGTTAATGTAGGTATCGGATTTGGCGGACAAACAGTGGTTGTTTGATCGCCACCAGAAGTTGGGGCTGCCACACTTCCATTAACGGTAATAGCAAGGCTGGAAGTTGAAGTCTGACAGGCACCGGCACTTGCAAAAACAGAAACATTACCATTAGTGCTCGATGCAAAATAGTTTACAGTGATACTGTTGGTTCCCTGTCCGTTTGCTATAATAGTGTTAGGTGGTGAAGTCCAGGTGTAAGAACTGGCACCGGTTACAGCGGGTACAGTGTAAACAACTCCGGAGATAGCACCACAAACAGTGGTTTGACCGGAAACACTTCCTATAGCGGAGAGGCCACCACCAGCTGTTGAAACAATTCCATTGACTGCAATTGATCTTTCACTTACAGCACTTGTGGTATTATTTTTGGCAACATGAGAAAACCAGAGACTTGCACCTGATGTTAAGCCGGTGGCAGTATAAGAAGTACCAGTTAAATCAGCAACATGCAGTACAAAATTTCCGGTAGCTGCATCCAGCCTGTAAATATCATAATGGGTGGCATTAGTAACTGCTGCCCATGTAAATGATACTTCGCCGCCGGTACAGCCAGCCGGACCGACTGCTAAGCTGGAAGGTGTTCCCATAATTCTGAAATTGGCATCACTTACATCTGTAACAGCACCGCTGCTTATTCTTATAAGAGCAGTAGAAGTATTAGCAGCGGGCACACTCCAAACAATACTAGTAGTGGCGGCGGGAACAGTATTGGAAATAGTAGTCCAGCTACCGCCATTATTTAAAGAAAATTCTACTGTTTGATTGGAACTGATTCCGGCTTTATCCCAGGTAATAGTTTGGTTAGCCCCGGGGTTTAAATTTTCTCCGCCATTCGGGTAGAGCACTTCAATGTATTGCTGATCGATAATCCATGTTAAAGCATAAAGCTGATTGCCGCCAACCGGCACAGCAGTTCCATTTACTTTTAATGTATAAGAACCGGTAGCAGGATTGTCTATTGTCACCTGTTCGATATTACTGTAATTATCTGTTCCCGTTGTTGCATTAGCCCCCGGAACATTTTTATCCATAATCCAGGGAAGGGTGGTAGTGGCGCCATTAATTACGGACAGATCAAGATTATTGACCAAAGCAGGATTTGCATTAACCGCACCAGCAGGATCATTCCAGGTAAGCATTACTCTTAACCGGACAGCACCGGCTGGTATGTTAATCACTTGATCATTGAATGCGCCGGTTGCCACTGTAGTTAGTCTGAACCGGTTATCTTCTATTATTCTTACTGCTGTCAGTGCATTAAGGCGTCCGAAACCAAAAGTGTAATCTGGTCCGGGATTACCAAGATCGGCAGCACCATTGCAAATAATATTTTTTATTAATGAAGAAGGGGGATTGCTATTACCGTTTAATTGTTTGTAACGCTGAAACAATAAAGCTGCTGCACCTGTAACACCGGGAGTGGCCATGGAAGTACCGCCGATAGTTGCATAGGCATTATTTGGGATCCAGGTAGAAAATACCGAAGTACCCATTGCACTTATTTCCGGTTTTATTCTTCCATCCTGAACAGAGCCTCTGCTACTGGAACCTGCAAGTGCTTCCAGAGTTGATATATCAGCTACTACAAGATTATTTTTAGCTGGTTTCCCACTTCCGGTAATGGTATAGAAGCCACCGGGACAAACACCACCTGAATTGCCAGCAGAGTGAACATGCAAATGCGAACTATTGTTATTCAGGTTGATATCGGTATTCCTTGCAGCTGTATTATAGGCGAGCAAAGGATCAGTAAGGTTACAAGTAGGTGTTCCCGTTGAACCATAAGAGTGGTTGCTTACCAAAAGATTATTGTTGGGAATGGCAGTGGCCATCTCTGCTTGTATATCAGTATTAAAATCCCAATTAAAAAGAGCGGCATTAGGTGCCATACCTCTTGCAAAAGGGTTAACAAGCCCTTTGCCGGTAATAGTACCTGCCACATGGGTTGCGTGGTCGGAAACTCCACCTGCTCTTACCACCGTCACCCTTCCGGCAGGGGAAAAATCAAGATGACCAATACTTACCTGTCCACCATCCCAGATGCCGATATTGATACCATCACCTTTCAGGTTTCTTGCTCCGTCATTTAAAACATTTACACGGTGCAATGTTCTTCCCGGTAAATTTTCTAACTGGTTAGGCGGATCAATTGGTTCTACCCACTGCACAAAAGATAAGCCGGCAAGATTTTTCACGGCAGACTGTGGTACACGGATAACAAAAGTTCTGAAAATTTGGTTATCGGCAAGTATCGTTGCACCTAAAACATCCAGCGAATTTTTTATTGCGGCAGCATTTATTTTTTCATAAGTGATGATGGTGACATCCACATAGCCTGGTTGTTTTATTGCATGTGCAGGAATTGTTCCTTTGAATAAAGAGGGAACTGTTTTTTGTTCTGCTGTAAACTGAATTACACTGCGTACCCGTAATGTCTTAAAAGCAGCTAAATCAAAATTGGCAGGCACACTTGCTGTGTAGGCATAGTTGGGTATATAATCAATCAATTCAATACCCAATGCACTCAATTGATTTTTTACCGCCTCGTCGGGCAGGCTTTTAAATTGAACGGTAACATAGTATTTGCCGCCATATTTACTGTTTTGAAATACAACTGCATCTTTTGTGATTTTGCTGATATTTTCTTCAGGAACAAATTTTCCTGAGTTAAGTAACAGGGTATAGTCTTTTATTTCCTGGGCAAATGAGAAACCAGGTAAAAGTAACAAGAGCAGTAATTTGAGGAAGCGGGTAAAAAATTGTTTCATGCAATACTTTTTTAAGTGAAAACAATATTAAAATCCAAACAGGAAAATTAAGAATATTTTTCCGTTTGTTTATCTATTGTATAACCC
>JANMDL010000007.1:0-1546 GCA_031376295.1 Chitinophagales bacterium | reverse complement strand
GGACCAAAGGAGAAACCGTGGGGTTCGTGAAGGGATTGTCTCCCATGCGGAGATGAGGAGGAGGAATCAAAGCTTGTAACTCGGGCATGAGTCGACCGTGTTTGTCAAAGTTCTTTTGGGGTTCATAGCTCACCAGCCAATCATTCAAGATTTTCAAATGCTCCGGATTGGTAGAGGGATTGTCGACTGGTACTTGATGCGATCGGTAGCTTCCTTCAATCTTCTTGCCGTCGACGACCTTTGGTCCGGTCCAACCCTTCGGCGAACGCAGAATAATCATCGGCCAGGTCGGTCGGGTGGGGCGTTGACCATCGGCGACTTCGGCCAAGGCGATTTTCTTGATCGCACTAATCGAATCGTACGCCTCGTCGAGTGCCGCCGCAAAGGCCGGGTGCATCAACGCCGGATCATCACCCGCGACCATGATCGGGTGGTACCCGTACCCACGAAACAGGGATAACAACTCGTCTTCCGGGATCCGGGCCAGAATAGTCGGATTCGCAATTTTGTACCCGTTCAAGTGCAAAATGGGCAGCACCACGCCGTCCGTGATCGGATTCAGGTACTTGTTGGCGTGCCAACTGGTCGCCAACGGACCCGTTTCGGCTTCACCATCGCCAACAATGCACGCCACATTGAGGTCTGGTTTGTCGAGGACCGCACCAAAGGCGTGGCTCAGTGAATATCCCAGCTCTCCTCCTTCGTGCATACTACCGGGTGTTTCGGGCGCCACGTGGGACGGAATACCACCGGGGAAGGAAAATTGCTTGAAGAGTTTACTCATTCCTTCCTTGTCTTGCGTGATTTCGGGATAATACTTGGTGTACGTGCCTGCGGAAATGTGTGTGTTAGGTCAAAAATGGAAGAGCTGGAGCTGTGCCGACGAGAATGAGAGCTTACCTTCCAAGTACACGTGACTGACCAAAGCCGGTCCGCCGTGGCCTGGGCCACTAATGTAGATCATGCTGAGAGACCGTTGTTTGACCAACCGGTTGAGATGGACATAGATAAAGTTTTGACCCGACGTGGTGCCGAAATGACCGAGCAATCGTTTCTTGACATCACCGAGTTTGAGTGGAATTTCCAATAGTGGGTTGGTCCCCAACAAGTAGATCTGCCGATATATTGGTGTTAGCGTCGTCGTGGTTGTTATGGGCAGCAGTCAGTCATCGGAAAAGAAGTCTTCGTTCGTACCTGTCCCACCGAAAGATAGTTGGACGCTTGCCAGTAGCGGTGCATCAACGCAAAGTCGACTTTCCCGTTCTCTGCCACCATTGGGATGGTGCCGTTGTGGAGTTTGTGGTGGTTGTTCGCCATTGCCATTGCTTTTGTTTTTTGGCCGTCGCCTTAGTTTGTTGTTCGCCTTTGATTGTTCTTTGGATTTTTTTTTGTGAACGGAATTCTTTGTTTTGGAAACGGAAGTATCGGAGTTCGGATTCTGGCGTTCGCATCGGATCTTCAAGTGCGAAAGAATCCGAAGAACAAGAATCTTTGCACCGAATCATCAACTAGAAGCAACAACTACAACATGGAATGACCGCCCAGC
>JANMDL010000952.1:0-3610 GCA_031376295.1 Chitinophagales bacterium | reverse complement strand
AAAATGAAAATGAAAGAAACCTAATTGGCTTAGGTTTTTCACTAATGAAAAATGATTACGTTGTAGCATTTAGAATTTCATTTGATAAAAATAATAAAATTAGTGTTTATGACTCTACACTTATTTATTTAGATAATTTTATAAAGATGCCTAAAGAGCAAATTATTGTTAATGGCAAATCATATTCTGATGTAATTCATGTTGATGATAAATACTCCAATAATTTCTATTGGAGTATAAGTAATGGGTACATTAAGTTTTTATTTAAAGATGATACAAATCATGAATTAGTAAGATTATATAATGATAAGAGGTTTTGTGATAGTATTAGAAATGCTCATACTAATTACTAAATGGCTGCTCAATAACACATAAAAATCGCTACACTTTTGATGTAACGGTTTAATATTTTATGCTCTTATTTGTAAAATGCAAATAAAAAAGTTTAATTAAAGGGCTTAAAAAATAAAACACTGTCAGGCACACCATCTTGCTTAGCCATTCTTTCAATTTTATCTAATATCTCTGTTTTAAACCTTCTTTTAATCCTCTCTTCTTCAACAGCAGTTAGATTGCTTTTACTTGTAACCCAATCTCCCATAACAATACTTTCATTAAAGACATCTGCTAAAATTAATTCCCCATTGAATTGTATCAAATACATTTCTTCAGGATTAGCTTTGAAATAAATACGCATTGAATTAACTGAATCAATATCTACTAATTTCTTATAGCCCTGCCATTTTTCAGGTACCCTGTATTCATTCGTTGCCATTTTACCGATATAATTTCTTATAACTTTAAAGCTAATTTTTGTGTCAATAACGAAGTCTAATGTAAGTCTATTTCCTACTTTATATAGCTCAGTATTATTACAGCTATTAAAAAAAATAGTAAGACAAACAATACTTAAAATCAAAACTATATATCTAATCATCGTCTTTCTTTTTTGGAGCAATAGGTGTATATGAAGCCGTTCCATCCTTATTTTCACTCTTCTTCCACATTTCATCTTTTCTTATCCAATTACCCTCGCCATCTTTTTGCATATATTTCTTTAAAAAGAGATTGTAATTATTTTTAGCACTTTTAGTAGTCTCTCCTGAATAGTTACTTTTCATGAATTTTGATATTGCTAGTACCTTTTTTGTAGCTACTGCTCTAAATAATATTGCTGCGTTAAGAGCAGCAGACCTTCCTTTTTTATTTACATCTGGATGTGCATCTTCATTCGAAAGTATTTCTTCCCAACCTTTTAGTGCTTCAATATCAATAGGTGTTGTTCCGAAATCATTCATTAATGAATTCTGGCCTACAGCTCCAATTTTATCATACCCGATATCATGCCTTCTGGCTAAATCATCTACCTCATCTACACCCGGTAAAGTATAGTCATATACCTTCGAAAAACTTTCAGTGTAATTGCCATTTTCATCACCATATGCATATAGTGAAGTAGGCCCCATATAATTTCCATAATCTGTTTTGAATATTCCTCCTAATAATTCTGTTTGCCTAGATACAAAACGAGTATCATTAAATAGTAAAGAATTACTTTTTTTATCTCGAACCTCAATATTATATTTTACTCCTTTTCCTAAATCACCATGAGCATTATGTTTTTGTGCATCATGCCAAATTATATAGGAACACTGGAGTTTTGCAGGTCCATTACCGTCGGTTATGTAAACTAGTGTATAAGTTAAATATTCAAGCCCATCTAAGTCTACTCCGTCTATTGGTCTATTGCTTGCAAATTGATATGGTGTTAACATTGGATATTTTTTTGCAATCGGGTCAACACTTAAAAATCTCCCCAACCTTCCATCATAAATTCTCATGCCATAATCCTGTATTCCTTCTCCTGCATCATTATCCTTCTCCTTCCCATTAAACCCGTACCTGTATCCGTTTGCAGCAGAGTATTTCCTACCCGGCATTTGCATACCGAAGGGATAATAGTCATTCTTTCCAAACCAAGACCTATATTGTGTCTCAAAGAACTAATTATTCGTAAATTAGTATTTTATTACTCAAAAAGCCCATTTTTTTCTCAAAATACCCCTAAAACATGACAATAAAAGAATACTTGCTTTTACCCTTATTTGAAAAATTTATTAAAGACAGTTTCAAGGGGCGCAGGCTAAAAGCCGACGGCACCCGTATAAAAGCACAAACCATACAAAACTACAAATATGTAATACACTACATAAAAGAATACGAAGATAAATTTGAGATAGCGCTGCGCATAAAAGTTTTTGCAATTACTAACAAACGCACTTTTTTGGCAGAGCGTAAATATTGGAAAAATTTCTACCATGAGTTTACTAACTATCTCTATAGCAGGAAAAATTGTTTTGATAATTATGTAGGTACGGTTATAAAAGTAATTCGCATTTTTTTTAATTACCTCAATAAAGAGCTGGGCATAAGCACGGGCGATTTCTACAAGAGCTTTCATGTTTGTAAAGAAGAAGTGCCAATTATTACTTTGCTGCCAGAACAATTGCAATTTCTTATAAATGATAAAGGGTTTTCCGAAAAACTTACTCCATCATTACAAAAAACAAAAGATATTTTTGTGTTTGGCTGCACAGTGGCATTAAGGGTGTCTGATTTGTTTGCCATAAAGTTCACAGATATAGAGCAACGGACAGATGCTTTTTACTTGCCTGTAAAAACCATCAAGACCGGTACGGTAGTGCGTATAAAACTGCCTGAGTATGGCATGGCAATTGTAAAACGGTTTAAAGAAAATGCGAAAGGGCGTAAAGCTATTTTCCCACCCATACCTCGTACAAGGTTTAACAATCACTTAAAATTGATAGCCGAAGCTGCAGCGTGGACGGGTGAAGTGGGAAAACTGAGAACCAAACGTGGCGTGGCTATGGAGGCAGTGTATGCACGCAGCCAAAAGAAATACAGGTTCTGCGATTTGGTATCGAGCCACATTATGCGCCGCACGGCCATTACTACAATGCTTATGCTTGGCATGAAGGAGCATGTGGTAAAACAAATTTCTGGCCATAGTAATGATAGTAAATCTTTTTACCGGTATGTAAACCTTGTGCAATCGTATATGGATAATGAAATGGATGCAGTGTTTAATAAGCTGGCGGCCATGGAGTAAGCCCCCCCGATTAGCGCAAGGTTGTTGGCGCAAGCATGAGGGGCAGGCAGTGTGCTGGTTGCTTGTGCCATGTAAAAGAGGAGCAAGCTAAAAATATTCAACCCCCGTTCTCCGTAATGTTCTTCGCTAAGTTCTCCGCGGCTGTCCGTATGTGTTGCCACAGACACCTGAGGGCAACTGCTGACAAGCGAAACATAATCAATCATGCCGCTGCCGCATCAATCCTCCTGCAAAAACCGCTTCGCCATCACCCGTTCCATTTCCGGTAACATTTTTCGCAGAGCTTTGGCAGCGGGTTTTACCACCACTTTCTGCTTTCTTTTATCAAGTATTGTTACATCAGCCTTATCAAAACTACCTGCCTCCACAATTTGTACTCACTGTGCAGCAAAGTATTCCACCTCTTGTTGATTGATACTCAGTTGTTGGCGAAGGCATAGCAGCCAGTGCTGTGTTCCCGGCGGTACGGCAAAGTTGAAA
>JANMDL010000950.1:0-2827 GCA_031376295.1 Chitinophagales bacterium | reverse complement strand
AAATACTTTTAAAGCAATTAGCGATGTGCTGCTTTACCCAAACCCCGCTGCTGAAAACATTATAGTTTCACTGAAAAATAATATCAGGGAGCCAAGTGCCGAAACAAAAAACAGCCGGGTGAAATTTATTGCATCGGTTATCGTTTATGATAAATTTGGCACAATAAGGAAAGTACAGCGCTTTGGCGGATTGCAGCAGTTTGTGACCTTGAATATAAGTGGTTTGCAGCCGGGTGTTTATTTTATAGAAATTTCTGACGGAATAAATAAAGTGAAAGAACCGCTTAGTGTAAAATAGAGGGTAAGCAGGCTGGCGCTCACTGCAGAATAGTTTGAAAAGGCTTTGCTGAACATGGTTTGGCAAAGCCTTTTGCAATATGAATAAACCTACCTGTAATTGAGTGCTGCAGTTACTTCAACAGCACGCTGGTAAAATTCATGCATTTTAGCCTTGTCAGTAAAAGGGGTATACAATTGCCACTCAATATCATCAAACAGCCCGGTGAGCGCCACCGCAATACTATTGGCAGTTCCTCTTTTATCAAGGGCATCTGCCAAAGTTCTTTTATTCATCTCAACAGGGTGCATGGATAATATCGCAGCCAGGTGATTTTTTAAACAACTGTTAAGTGTTGTGTAGAATTGAGCATAATCCCCTTTTTGGAGTTGCTCGGCGGCCGGTGCAAGGGGGTCGGCAGGTATTTGAATGATTGCTGGTTCACTTTTGGTGTTTTCCTCTTTTGCCTGTTCAAGGGCAATTGAGGCAAGTTTGTCTTTTTTGTTTTCATTGCGGAGCCAGAAGAATAAACCACATAATATCATACCGATAACCGGTCCGGCTACCCACCAGCGGTTGGTGAAAATTTTATTGAAAAACTTTTCGGGCGCTCCCTCGCCTATTGTAGCCATACCACCGGTGCTGCCATTGCCCTGCACAACATCTATTTTCATTGGCTGAGAACTGTCTGTTTTATAGCGGCCCGCCCTGGCATCAAAATAGCTGAAGCTCACTGGCGGAATAGTTAAGGTACCCGGCAGTGAAACTGTAAATGTAAATTCAAAATACCTGGCACCGCTTACGGGAATATTATCTTTTGAAAAATCTTCGCTTACTTTGGGTTCAAAAACTTCCACGCCCCCTGGCCACTTTATTTCAGGTGCTGTAAGCAGCATCATATTGCCAGCCCCGCTGATGGTAATCAGTAATTTACCGGCATCATCTGTAGTAAACTGTTTTTTTTCCAGGCTGGCTTTAATGCTGAAGTTACCGGCAGCACCTTTAAAAGCAGCAGGTTTACCGGCTGCAGGAAAATCCTTAACCGTAATACTCACAGGATTGCTGCTAACCATTACTTTGTGGTGAGAGATAGCCGCAGCGGGTATATTGGCATTGTCAAAATTACTGGTAAGATAATTGAGGTATTGCTCCCGGTTAAACTGGTACTCCTGCTGGTTTTTAAAATAAGCCTCTTTAATAAAACGGATACTGTTCTCTACTTCAGCAATATCTAATTGTAATACACCGGGCTGCATCGGATAAAGCTGGGCCTTCCTCAATAAAAAAACATTGTATTCACGGCCGTCAATTTTTTCAATACTGTAAGTGCCAACAACTGATAACTGCATATCAGTTACCGAAAAACCGTTGAATGAAGGGTTTTTGGTAAAACTGCTTTCACTTTTAAGCCGGGTATATAATTTATAAGTAACCAGCACCGGTTGGCCTACATAGCAGGTGTGCTTGTCCGCAATTACCCTGATAAAAATATTTTTCCTGATTTTTTCATCCACATTTTCACCCGTTTTCAGGATATACTCGTTGTATACTACTTCTTCATTTCCTTCCGGTGTTGTATAATATGGTTGCTTTAAGTCATTGTATAATGGTAATGATTTACCGCTGTTTTTACCCGGCAGGGGCATAGCCTGTATGGTAACGCTGGTAAACAGCAGGACGGTATATAAAAATGTGTGTACAATTGTTGCCATATCAGTAATACAAATATAACCCTTTGTACCTTTTTGATTTGGGCCGAAATACACCAATGGCATCAAAGAACTGTTAATTATTTTTAAACCCGGGTATTACAGGTCGCCCAACTGCGGCCTCAGCACTATATCTTCCACCACGGCCTGCGGCGACAGTTTACTCATGGCCAGTACCATGGCGGCTATATCATTGCTTTCCATAATGCGTTCGGGGGGTACGCCGCTGCCAGCCCATGAGGCAGTGTAAACCGCCCCGGGATAAACGGAAGTAACTTTTATCTTATGCGGCTTTAATTCTTCTCTCAGGTTTTTGCTGAACCCCATTAATGCAAATTTGCTGATGCTGTAGCTGCCGCCATTGGCGTATGCCTGCAGGGATGCTATAGAGCAAATATTGAAGATATGCCCTTTCTGCTGTTGTATCATGCCCGGCAGCAGCACACGGGTAAGGTGGTAAGCGCTGTACAGGTTGGTGCTGATCATCTGCTCCAGTATGCCATCAGCCTCATTGTGTATGCTGCCGGGTACAAATTGCCCGGCATTGTTGATGAGTACATCCACTGAAGCACTGTTTTGCAGCACCCAATTACCAAAAGCGATGGCACCATCTTTTGTCCCCAGGTCGGCGGGCATGGCCTTGATGGTGCAGTTCGGGGACTTTGCCTGCATTTCAGCAACAGCATTGTACAACTGCACTTCATTTCGGGCGCAAATAAAAAGGGTATTGCCTGCTGCGGCAAAAGCTTCTGCTATGGCCCTGCCAATTCCTTTGGACGCACCTGTAACAACAATATTCATCGTTTTATTTTTTAGGTTGTAATTTTACTGCAAAGCTATT
>JANMDL010000938.1:0-9108 GCA_031376295.1 Chitinophagales bacterium | reverse complement strand
AAATTTGGCAAGTAAAGTTAAGTTGACAGTCAATTAAGTTGACAGTTGACAGGCTGTTTCGCCTGTCAACTGTTAACCGTCAACTGTTTTCTGAATTAAAAAGTACAATATATTGAAGCTATTAAAGCATATACCCGCTTTTTTAAAGAACAAGTACTTGCTTGCAGGTGCAGGGTTCTTAATATTGATGTTTTTTTTCGATTCTAAAGATTTTGCCTTTACTTACGGGCAGGTAAAAAAATTAAAAAACCTGCAACAAAGTGAGCTGCATCTTACAAAACAGATAGATGATACCCGTAAAGAGTTAGATTTATTGAAAACAAATGCCCAAACCATTGAAAAATATGCCCGGGAGAAATACCTGATGAAAAAGGACAATGAGGACTTGTTCATCGTTTTGCCAGCGGAAAATGCCAAATAATTAACAGTAATACAATAATAAGCCCACTAAGGCGTTTATATTAAGGATTTGGATAATAATTTAAAACGAGCAACTAACATTTCTATGCACAATTTTACTCCGGAAGATTTATTGCAGTATTTGTACAATGAAACTTCTACAGAAAAAACCGAGGCCATTAAACAGGCTTTGGAAACTGACTGGACGCTGCGTGAAAAACTGGAAGTCATTACTTCGGCACAGCAAAGGCTGGAGAAACTGACACTTTCACCCCGTCCACAGGTAATTGACAAAATCCTTGCTTATGCTGAAAAAGCAGTTACTGAACTGACTCCACAGGTATAAAGCAATAACCGGATTTTAACTAATTTCGTCCTTCTGCCAAAACAGAAGGATTTTTTTATGACCAAAAAGGAGCGGTACAGCTTTATTATTGATTATTTTAAGCAGCACGCCCCCGATGCAGAAACCGAACTGCTGTACGATAACCCCTTTCAATTGCTGGTGGCTGTAATATTATCGGCACAGTGTACCGATAAGCGGGTAAATATGACCACACCGGCCATTTTTAACAGGTTTCCCGACCCTGAATCAATGGCAGCAGCCCACTTTGATGAACTTTTCCCGCTGATAAGGAGCATATCTTACCCTAATAATAAAACAAAACACCTGATAGGCATGGCCAATATGCTGATGAATGACTTTAATGGTACGGTACCTATGACGGTGGATGAACTGGTAAAACTACCCGGAGTAGGGCGTAAAACAGCCAATGTAATTACATCGGTAATTGACGAACAACCCAATATGGCAGTGGATACCCATGTGTTCAGGGTGAGCGCCAGGCTGGGCCTTACCACCAATGCCACTACACCATTGGCCACCGAAAAGCAGTTGATAAAAAACATACCTGAGCAATATGTGTACAAAGCACATCACTGGCTGATATTGCACGGCAGATATACCTGCACGGCACGAAATCCCAAATGCAGCGAATGCGGCTTAAAGGGAATCTGTAAATATTATAAAGGCTCACCAGATTGAGGTAGTTGAAATGTTGAGAATTATCCCTTAATTTGCAGGTGCAAAATTTCTTTATCCTTATCAAAAGCCATCCAGTATTATTTAATAAAGGACATTTTGTTGCATGAAAAAATTAGTTCCGTTAGTTTGTGTTGCTTTGGTTTTAATTGCCGTAACCACACAGAAAGCCAATGCGCAGTATTATTTTTATGATAATAATTACTATGACAATCCCATTACTTTTGAGTTGGGGGGCTCAATAGCCGGTATGAACTGCCTTACCGACCTGGGTGGAAAAAAGGGCATCGGTAAAAGATTTATAAAAGATCTTATTGTAAAAAATACAAAATTGGCCGGCAGTGTGTATGCCAGCGCTACTTACCGTAATGCCGTTACATTAAGGCTGGAAGGTACTTTTGGGCAGGTGCAGGCTTACGACAGTATTCTTAAAAAAGTAAAAACCACCACTTTTGGCCGTTACGAACGCAACCTCAGTTTCCGCAGTAATATTTCGGAAATAATGCTGGCAGCAGAAATACACCCTTTGTACCTGCTTATTAATTGGGAAGAAAGGGAGCAGGAGCCACCCCGCCTTTCTCCGTATTTAATGGCAGGCATCGGCTATTTTTCTTTTAATCCGCAAACCAAACTCGGCAACCGCTGGGTTGATCTGCAACCGCTGAGTACAGAGGGCCAGGGCTTTAAAGAATTCCCGAGCCGCAAAGTATATGCGCTTAAGCAGGTAAGCTACCCGGTAGGAGCAGGCGTGCGCTATGAACTTTCGTCGCTTTTTAGTGTAAGAGCCGAATTTGTTTACCGCATTTTAACAACAGATTATTTAGATGATGTGAGCAAGTGGTATATTGACCCAACCATTTATTCCAGCTATTTCAGCGGCAGCAAACTCACCAATGCGCTGCTGCTCAACGACAGGCATTACGAACTCGACCCCGGTTATGTAACTTTCCCCGGCGACCAGCGTGGCGACCCCCGTGACAATGATGCATTTTTTACCTTTAATGTAAAAATAGGGCTTACATTAGGCAGGCAGAGGATACGGAAAAATTAAGAAATTAAAACAAAAGCCACCCAGCGGGTGGTTTTTTTATGCTGCAACCCCACACGATACCTATTCCAAAGCAAAAGAGTAAAATGCGCAGCACCCTGGGCAAAATTTATTTTATTGCCCGCCGCAGACTGCTATGGTTTTACAGGTACAGGCAATTGACCACGAATAAGAGCGATGAAAAATTGCCCCACTGCATTTTTGCACACCAATCGGTATTGCTGCGCAAACTGAAGAATGCCGATATGCAATTGCATCACAATAAAATTATCAACCTGCGGCTTGCGGCTGCCTGTATCAATGGTATTGTCATCAAACCTGGCGAAACATTTTCTTTTTGGAAATTAGTGGGCAGGCCAACAGCCGGCAAGGGATACAAGGAAGGATTGGTATTACAGAGCGGCAAGATTGCACAGGGCATCGGCGGCGGGCTTTGCCAGATGGGCAACCTGTTGTACTGGATGGTGCTGCACAGCTCCCTCACCGTTACCGAGCGCTGGCGGCATGGCTATGATGTGTTTCCTGATGTGAACCGTACATTGCCATTTGGCAGCGGCGCCACACTCTCTTACAATTATATTGACTTGCAGGTAACCAACAATACCACCAGCACTTACCAGTTATTGCTTTGGTTGGATGATGAATTTTTGCAGGGTACTTTGCATTGCAGCCAGCCGGAAGCAAATACATTTGAGATAACAGAAAGCGATCATTGCATACAGCACCAGTGGTGGGGCGGCTATACCCGGCACAATAAGATATGGAAAAACAAAACCTGTAAAACAACTGGTGAGCAAACCAGTGAACTGGTTACGCAAAATCATGCTGTGATGATGTATGAGCCGCTGATAAGCCAGGGTAAGCAGCAGGCAGAATAAAATCTACCTGAGTAATAAACAGGTTGTTCGGGTATATATTTTGAAGCAAAAAAAGTAAAAATGTTTTTTAAGTCTAAACTTTTTAAATTTCTATTGCCGGTTCTGGCATATTTACTGTTTGCCTTTCAATGGGCATATCATTATAAATTGGTGTGGTATGCCAATATCCCGGAAGAAACACAATATTTTCGGGGGTCGAATATGAGTTCTTATATGATGTATGCCTGGTTACTGGTTGTAAGTTTTGTGTTGTTTATCATTTTTGGTATAATTTACCTTGTGAAAAATCCTGTACCCGTATATATAAGCTATATCCTTTCCGGAATTTTATTTTTTTCAGCTTATTATGTTTGGCATTATTCAACCATACCCAAAGGATGGCATAATACAGGCTTTCTGCAATTTGTTAACCTCGTTTTGTTTGCCCTGTCAATTTTTAAGCTGAACAGATAATCCTGTTGCAGGCCAAATTGTATTATGGATTGTAAATAGTAACAACAATAATCATTGCAGTTCTGCTCCTTTAGCAGAATTTTTTCTATGCTCCCGGCCGGCTTCTTACAACGTTTCCTTCAGCCAGTTATAAAACTCCTTCTGCCATACTTGTGCATTTTGTGCATGCAGCACCCAGTGGTTTTCTTCTGTCATAATCACCAGTTTGCTTTTTATGCTTCGCAACTGCAATGCCTGGAAGGCTTGTAAGCCCTGCTCCAGCGGCACCCTGTAATCTTTAGCGCCATGAAAAATGAGCATGGGCGTATTCCATTTGCCTGCAAAGTTGCTTGGGTTGAATTTTGTATAGGATTTTTGCGCCGCCGCATTTTTGGTATCCCAGTAAGCGCCGCCATAATCCCAATCGGGGAACCATATTTCTTCCGTGGTGCCATACATGCTCCTGAAATCGAAAATGCCATCATGTGCAATGAATGTTTTAAAACGGTTGTTGTGCATACCTGCCAGCATGAACACGCTGTAGCCGCCATAGCTGGCGCCCACGCAGCCAAGCCGCTTTTTATCAATAAACGGTTCTTTGCTCACTGCATCAATGGCGCTCAGGTAATCCTGCATTACAATGCCGCCATGGTCCTTGCTTATCTGCTCGTTCCACCTGGTACCATGGCCAGGCATGCCCCGGCGGTTGGGTGCCACCACAATATAACCGTTCGCCGCCATCAGCGACAAATTCCAGCGAAAACTGTAAAACTGTGTGAGCGGGCTTTGCGGCCCACCCTGGCAATACAGCAGCGCAGGGTATTTTTTTGTCTTATCAAAATTGGGCGGGTACACCACCCATACCAGCATATCTTTTCCATCAACTGTCTTCACAAAGCGGCGCTCGGTTTTAGCAGGTGTGATGTTTGCATAAGCTTCATCATTCACATGCGTTAACTGCGTCATGCTGCCATTGCTCAAATCTACGGTGTATAGTTCCGATGCATGGTTCATGTCAGCCCGGCTCACCACCAGCGTATTGCTGCTTTGGCCCACAATACCATTCACATCAAAATCGCCTTTGGTAATTTGTGTAATTACCGGCAATGATTTTATGATGAACAGATTGGTGACACTGAATAGCTGCAGCGTGCCGTTTATTGGAGCATAAAAGAAAATCGTTTTGCCATCTTCGCTCCATTTGTATCCCTCCACATGTATGTCATCCCTGCTGCCAGTGAGGTTCATTTCCCGGCCGGCATACATAATCATCAGATCCTGCTTATCACTTTCGTAGCCATCACGCTTCATCTGCAGCCAGGCCATTTCGCCTTTTGCGTTAAAAGATGGTTGTACATCATAACCTTTATTGTTTGCCGTAAGGTTGGTGGTGGTTCCGCTTGCAATATCATAAGCAAACAGGTCAGTATTGGTGCTTACAGCATAAGCAGTGCCATATTTTTTCTTGGTGGTATACACTATCTTTTTGCCATCACTGCTCCATACAAAATCATCATCGCCACCATCAGGTTTAAGGGGGCAATCAAAAGGCTCACCGGCCATGATGTCTTTTGCTGCGCCACCACCCGCAGGCGTAAGCATCACATGCCCGAATTTTCCATCTTCGTATTCGTCCCAATGACGGTAATTGAGCTGTTCAAAAATCATTACGTTGCTTTTGCCAAGCTCCGGATAAAAATCGCTGCCTGTCACATTTTTCACTTTCACATCCTCTGTGCTGATGGTGTATTTGCCATCAGGCGATAGCTTACTGTTTACTAATAAACTGTCCGCATTGCTAATCTCTGTTGCAGCACCACTGCTTACCGGTATCATATATGTTTTACGGCTGCTTTTGTTATCTGCCACGCTTGGCGTACTCACACTATACACCACGTATTTACCATCTTTGCTGATACCCCTGCCGCTAACCCTGCCAAATTTCCAGAGCTGCTCTGGTGTTAGCAAATTCTGCGCTGTGGTACTGCCAGCCACCATCAGTAAAAGCAGTGTGATTATCTTATACATGGTTTGTTTTTTTGTAATGGTGAAAATAGGCATAAAAATCAAAATGGGTGTATACAATTTAACCCCCTTTTTTGAGCCGGCCACTTTTTTAAAGTAGTCGACTCAAAAGGGAACAAAAACAAATAACCGGCGAAACAGTCCGCCGGTTATTACAAATATTCAATTCACATCAACATCCTGCAATGGTGGCCCATGCAGAAAGTGCCCCGTTATAACTGGTATAAAAACCAAAAGTATCATAAATCAGCGATGACCATTCGTTTCTCACCACATCGGGTATGTCGCTGCTGCCGTCCTGCGTTTGCGAAGGCACTACCGGGTCGGATACATTGCGTACAAAAGCATAGTTAACACCCATTACTCCTGCAACCTGCCCCAGCACCGCATCATCCATTTCCAGTATGCAATATTTTTCTGCATCGCCGGGCTGGGCTATATAATAAAAATCGGTAGTGAGCAGTGGCTTGTCTTTACAATTGATGGTTTGTGCCTGCTTCAGATTATCCGGGTTCAGAGGCTTATTTACCAGGTCTGTTACTGTAATGCCCTCCATACTGGCCTTTGGCTTGCCATCGTTATATATATTTTTACACAGCTCCCCATACAGGTAATTGTATTGTTCCCAGCTGGCCACATTGCTTAATGGATACAGCAGCGATTGCTGCACTGCTTCCACTAAAGTAAATGGAGGAAACCAGGTGGTGCAACTAAATGTTTGATTGTTGAGCGGCGAATCATCATTGTTGGCGTTCGTCATCATCAAGTAGCCACTATTGGTTACCACCGTATTGCCCAGCAAGTCACCATCACCAGGGCCACCGGCAGTGCCGATAGAGTACATGTATGCGGCACCGGTATCTGCCAGCACTGCATTGGTCATGGCCTGCAGGCCCGCAAGGAAAGGGTCGTAAGCAAGATGTGCCTGCGCCTTAAACAGCAGCACCGTTAATGCTTTGCCCGATTGGCCGGTTATCTGCACCATGCGGTAATAACCCCAGAGGTGATAATCGGTACCAGTTGCAGGTGGTGGTGGTGCGCCTTTTGTATACAGGAGCCAGTCGGTTTGCCAGCTTGTATCTGCAGCAGTACGTTCAGTATCACTGTTGCAAAATACATGGTCAAAAGCCGACCATTCAGCATTAGTCCAGGTAATTACCACCATATCTGCTTTAGGTAATGCAGCATTTGGCCCCTGGTAATCAACCGGCAGCAATACCGGTGCTGAATTGTTAATTGCCTTCCAGTCAATAGCCGGAAGCGGCGGCATCAGGGGTGCAGCTTCCGGTTTTCTTTTATCTGTTAATCTTGACATTTTTTTGTTTTAGTAATCAATTATATATTTCTTCTGCCTACTGAGAAAACTTTTTTGGGCGCTGGAGGCGGAGCTGCCGACCTTACCATTTTGCTTTGTGTTTTGTAGCTGTTATAAAACAATCCGCCCTGTGCGCCTTTCCATGTTTCAAAGTTTTGTATGGCTTCGGCCATCTGCAGGCAAAAATCGGTACTCTGGTGTGTGGCCGGATCGTCGAAGGGGGTGCCGCATTTCAAGTTGCTGAACCAGCGCATCCAGCCGGTGCTGCCAATGGGGTTCGCCTTTAATGTATCTGCATCAAACAACGGACTGATAGGAGAGCTTTGCGGATACTGTGCCGTGCTGTGGCAACTGTAGCAGGAGCTCTGCGGGTTGTCAACAGGGCCATTCAGCCTGCCGTTCCAGCCAAGGTGAGTGGCAGGCAGTTCAGTACTATCGGGGTTGATGATGGTTTCGGTAAGGCTGGTATTGATGATGGTTCTTTTGGGCTGTGGATTGGATTGATTGGTAATGTTAGTGGGATCCTGCCCCCACATAATGCCAACTGGTACCAGGTTTTCCCATTTGTTTGGCTTGTTCATTTTACCATTGTACTGAAAGTTGCCAAAAACCCAGCCATTAGGCGCCCTTTCATCACGTACCATAATGTCCATCTGTATCAGCGCCACTTTAATGGATTTATGTTCAGAGTTGTTAAAATTGTAAGTAGCATAAGCATCCCACCACTGGCCGTTTTGCAGAAAGGGTATTTGCTTTTCCGCAATATCCTGCGGTATGGATACGAATAATATTTTAAACAATACAGCACCATTTTTAAATCCTTTTCCCATTGCTTTTACATCCGGGTCGTTATGGTCTTTCCATACTTCGCCGATGGTATGTCCTGCCACATCGTTAAAAAAACCTACGGCCCATGCACCACCTGTACTATAGCTTTGACCGCTTGCTAATTGAAATGGTTTTACCGGAGCTTCTTTGGTAAGGCCATGATAACCTTCCCGGCCATTGTCGCCATAATGCTGCCAGGGCATGTGGTACCAACTGCGTACTTTATTGTCTTCCACCCTGAAGTCGGTTTCGGTATTGCCTTCAAAGCAATATTTCTGCACTTCCAGCAGGTATTTTTTCCAGTCTTTTTTAAAGTCGGTTTTAAAAAACTCAGGAGTTGGCGGAGTGGGCAGTTTGGCAGGATAATCCTGGCTGAGGCGGAATACCCTTATGCCCTGGCTATCGGCCTGTTGTGGTGAAATCATAAAGCCAAAATCGGGAAAGGGAGCAGTGGAGCCGGTTACAGGTGATGCCATTACAACATCTTTACCGCTGCTGTCGGTACCGGCCGGTTTATCAGTTGCGGTAGTTTTGTCGTTGCAGGAAAATTGAATAAACAGTAACAGTGATAAAAGGCATACAGCCGAAAAGAAAATTTTCTTTTGCATAATAAAGGAGTTAGTTGGTTTATTGATATGGTTTAAAATGCCTGTTCTTTTTACAGAACCTGCACAAGGCTCAAACATATAGATTATTGCTATATTTTATGCGGGGGTAAACACCCGATTTTGATATCAGGTATAAATACGGGTGTAAATAGCTTTTATCGTAAAACAAACTACAATAAATTATTAAGCAGACCTGGTTATTACGTCTTATAATCAATTCCACCTGTCAGCAAAAGCTTTTTCAAAATCATCCCTGTATCTTTCGGGTATGCTGCCATTGCACATACAGCCATCGGCACAACTGGGAAAGATGTCTTCAAAAGTGCGTACCTCATTCATAAATACACGGCGGTAAATATGGCTGCGGGTAAGTTCATTGGGGTTTTCAATACCGGCAGCGCCAATCAGTTCCACAAAGGTTTTTACGGTATCCTCGTGGTAGTTGAATACTCTCTTTGCTTTGTCTTCCACCACCAGCCCCCCGGATAATGCAGGATCCTGTGTGGCTACACCCGTTGGGCATTTGTTGGTGT
>JANMDL010000919.1:0-1636 GCA_031376295.1 Chitinophagales bacterium | reverse complement strand
TGACCAACGACTTCTTCGTCAATCTCCTCGATTTGGGTACAACATGGAAGGCTGTATCGGAGACCGAAGACCTGTTTGAGGGGATTGACCGTATTTCAGGCGAACGCAAATGGACGGGTACCCGTGCAGATCTTATTTTTGGTTCTAACTCTGAGTTGCGGGCCCTTGCCGAAGTGTATGGATGTGAGGATTCTCAAGAACAATTTGTGAATGATTTTGTAAAAGCGTGGGTAAAGGTGATGAATCTTGACCGCTTCGATCTGGCCTGATTTCAACGTCATATAATATAGCTTTAAGAGGTGGTCTGGAAAACGGGCCACCTTTTTTTTGTGCCATTTTGATGTGTTCGCAAGATAATAACCTGGTACAAGTGTGTATTTGAAAGACTTGCTACAGTTGAGCCAAATGAGCATCCAACTGCTTCAGCAGCTAACTTTATTACTTTGTATAGTGCAGCTTATGGCCAGCAAAATATAGGCATAGGTATCTTATACCAAGTGCTGCCTTGCGCATCAACAGTACTGCAAAGGGACTGCTGGTGCCCCGGATGACTGATGCTGAACAGCAATTAACTGTTATGCCTGCTGATGGACTGATAGTGAAACCACGAAAATATTACCAGCAGCAGGTAGTAATACCCGGTTTGTAAAACAAGCAATAATGCCTGTAACATCAGTTAGTAACTATTGTAGCTTTATGCCTGCCAATCATATTCCGGGTAATATGTTTTTGTAACAATCAGCAAATTTATTTTTATGAAATTTGATACCAAGAATAGCTACGCAAGATTTCCTGTTACAGAAAATGATTCAAGGTTTCCCAGTTTTCTGCAGGGTTTTAACAGGCGCTGGTATGCGGGCACCTGCGAAGCTGTATATGTGTGTTATGATGCGGCGGGTACAGCAGCGGCGCTTGATGAAGCGATACGCCTCTATGGCAAAAATGTTAAGATAAAAAGCGGTGGCCATTGTTACGAAAATTTTGTGTTTAATGAGGGTACAAAAGCAATCATTGATGTATCAGCCATGAGTGGTTGCGGGTATGATGCAGATAAAGGTTATTATCTTGATTCGGGTGGTACCAACTGGAGCGCTTTTAACAGCCTTTTCAGGGATTATGGCAAAGTGTTGCCGGCAGGTTCCTGTTATTCGGTAGGGCTCGGCGGGCATATTTGTGGTGGTGGTTACGGGCTGCTGTCCCGGCTCAACGGGCTTACGGTTGACTGGCTCACAGGTGTGGAAGTGGTGGTAAAGCCAGATGCAGGCAAACCGGCACAAGTGCTCTATGTATCGGCCAACGCTGCAAATAAGGATGAACGGGATTTGTACTGGGCGCACCTGGGTGGTGGCGGTGGTAATTTTGGAGTGATAACCCGTTATTATTTTAAGGAATTGCCCAACAGCCCGGCAAGTGCCTTTATCACACAATTGAGTATTGACTGGAAAGACATTACACCAGAAGTACTGGCGTCCCTGCTGAATTTTTTTACAGCGCTGGCAGATGATACAGCAAACTGGCGGCAGTTTGGCATATTTGCATTGCACCATATTTCGCAGGGAGAAATTGTATTGACCATACAAACAGCCGTTTTACAGGGCGAAGACCCTGCAGTAATTAAAGTGCAGTATGTTGATCA
>JANMDL010000029.1:0-1611 GCA_031376295.1 Chitinophagales bacterium | reverse complement strand
CCATGGCTTTTCACCACCACACCATTCAACCCGACAAATACGCCACCATTATGTTTGCGCGGATCCATATGGTCTTTGAGGGTTTTAAAAGCGCCCCTGGCAATGAAGGCACCGAGCTTGGACAAAAAACTGGCGGTGAGTGACGAACGCAAGATCGTGGTGATTTGTTTGGCTGTACCTTCAGCTGTTTTGAGAGCCACATTACCTGTGAAGCCCTCGGTTACCACAACGTCTACCGTGCCCTTGCCGATATCATCGCCTTCGACAAAGCCATGGTATTGGATTGGCAGATCGAGTTCACGCAACAAGCGGCCAGCTTCCTTGACGGACTCATTGCCTTTGAGTTCTTCAACGCCAATATTCAACAAGCCAACACTGGGCTGCGAAATTTTAAACTGGCAACGGGCCATAGCTTCGCCCATGACGGCAAATTCAAGCAACTGACGGGCATCTGCACCAACAGTTGCCCCGACGTCCAACACAACGCTTTCGCCGCGTAAAGTTGGCCACAGGCAGGCGATGGCTGGCCGTTCAATGCCTGGCAAGGTTCGCAAGATAAAGCGCGACATGGCCATCAGGGCGCCCGTATTGCCGGATGAGACGGCAGCCTGGGCGGCACCTTTTTTGACGGCATCAATGGCCATCCACATGCCACTTTTGCCACGTCCACGGCGAAGCGCCTGACTTGGTTTATCGTCCATACTGATTGCCACATCGGAATGGTGGATCGTACAGAGGTTTTTGATCTCTGGATGGCGTTCCAAAATTGGCGCAATCTGCTTTTCATCGCCATAAAGCTGGAAGCGATAACCGGGATGTTTCGCCGCTGCCAAGGCCACACCCGGCACAACAATGGACGGACCGTGATCACCGCCCATGACATCAATTGCAATGTTGAAGGTGGCAGTCACGATGCATGCTGCTCCGTCATTGGTTTAATGGCGTTGTCCAGCTTCTGCAATTTGCGTTTCCAATCCCGATTCGGCAAAGCGGTGCTAAACCGCACTACGGGGTGAAGATAGTGCCTTTCCCCCCCAAAACAACTGCTAAATCACTTGACGACTTTGAGAGCTGCGAAGGGGTTTGGGACTTTTTTGGGCTGAAGTTCCATTTCACCAAATTCCTCGCCTGGCTTGCGCGGATAGAGATCAAGGTCCAACGCAACGGTTTCGGTTACCACTTCACCAAGATCAATAAAACCGCCGACGATGGGGTCAATATCTTCGTCGTCACTGGCATCCTCTGGAATAATGTGCAGAAAATAGCGCTCAACCTCAAATCGCAAACTTTGCCTGAATTGTTCAAGACTGACGACTGAAACCTGCTCGACATCCAAATGCACGCTGCCGCTAACTTTCAATCCGCCACCGCGCCAGGGTTTGGTGCGAATCTCGGCTGTCAGGCTGTGAATCACGGGAACTTTTAATCGTTTTGCCAGAGCAACACATTCCTGCCGTTCGGCAGACAGCTTATCAATCGAACCCAATTTGGGAACCCTTGCTACATCGAGGGGCCGTGAAAATTCTGGTATGGGATCATTGTGTTTCATGGTAAATTTATCCGACCATTGATCAAGTCTTGTGCAGGTTGGTTTTGCAGTATTTCTCTGGC
>JANMDL010000909.1:0-3550 GCA_031376295.1 Chitinophagales bacterium | reverse complement strand
GAACACACCACAGTTGCCTGGTAAACCCAGCAAAAATAAAAGTATACGACCGCAAAACAGACAGTGGCACACTTATATTGGAAGGCGGCCATACAATACCTGTATCACAACGAAAAAAGGATTTCGTAATTCAATTTTTAGAAAACAGATAATTTTATTGCTGTTCAGGAGTAAGATTTATAATAGCAATACCCGCATAACAATTTAATTTCATGCAATTTTCGTTTTAAAGTTTATGCGTATGCCACAGATCAATAAGGGTATGCTGGCAGCGGATTACCTGAAATATGGCATAGGTTTTGCTAATCTTGGGTAATACAAAACAAGCCACTTTTCAAAATTCTGGCACCTGCAATACCCCTGATTTATTTTCCGCAACAGTAAATTTTGCCTGTCAACAAATGTTAATAAGTGTATAAATGCGTAAGAGAAATGCTTACCAATTACAGATATTTGACATTTAATAACAATATAGCAGGTAAAAATACGTTTACCCTGTGCATTTGTATTAAGCGTATGCAACTATACAACTGTTATTTCGTTTTATCTGGCATCAGGCAGTATTTAGAGGCCAGTTCAAATTAAACCTTATCATAATTTTTAATACTGATGGCATTTGTGTGTTCTGCATGCGATGCCCGTATTTATATAAACAACACTCCGGGCAACCGGAGATCTACTTAAACAAAAATTCATTTTCAATGAAAAAAGCTCTACGCTTAGCAGTGGTGGTATGCCTTATACTATGCTCCCTGCCTTCTCTAAAAGCCCAGGTTTCGGGCGTTGTTTTTAAAGATTTTAATTTTAATGGTACACAGCAAACAGCTGGTTTCCCTACTGAGCCGGGGGCATTTGGGGTACAGGTAAGGGCATTTAATGCCGCTGGTGTACAATTGGGTGCTACCAAAACCACCGATGTAAACGGTGCTTACAGTTTTACTGCTGGTGAAATACCCAATGCAACTCCTGTAAGAATTGAATTTACAGCCACCTCGGGTACTTTCAACGCAAAAGCCGGTACAACAGCTAATGGTTCTGATGTGCAGTTTGTAACAGCCCCATCTGCTACTGTTAACTATGCTATTGCCAGCCAGGACTGGTATTCCAGCACTGCCAATCCTTATGTAGCTACCAACGGTGCTACAAATGGTAATGCTACAGGCGGTGGCACGGCAGGTACTAACAATAACCTGTACCTATTTCCTTACGACATGGGTAATGGTACTCCTAATGATGGTGGTGCTACCCGCAGATTGCCCAACAGCCAGTTAGGCTCTGTATTTGGGCTTGCAGTTCAAAAAACAAGCCGCACACTTTTTATGGCAGCTTACCTTAAAAGGCATGCTGGTTTTGGGCCTAATGGTATCGGAGCCATCTATAAATCAGTAATAAGTACAACAGGTGTGCCGGCAGCGGCATCTTTATTGGTGGATGTAAGCACCATCGGCATCAACGTGGGAACTACTCCCCGTACTGTCGCATTGCCAAACACTTCCATTACCCGTAATGCGGACGTGGGCGTTTTTGCAGAAGTTGGTAAAAGAGGTATTGGTGGCATTGATATTAGTGAAGATGGGGCCAACCTGTATTTTGTAAACATGTTTGAGAAAAAATTACACCGTATAAATATTGGCAACCCCATTAAAGCCAGCTTTACAGCGGCTGATGTAACCGGTACCTGGACGATTACCGACCCAAGTACTGCCGGTACCGTATGGCACCCAATGGCTTGCAAAACGGCTAATGGGAAAGTATATATTGGTGGTGTGGTGGTAAGAGAAAAAGTAACAACGCATAACCTGGCTGCCGATACAGTGGGTGCCAGGGGAATTGTATATGAGTTTGACCCCGCCACCACTACTTTTACAGAAGTATTGCGTTTCCCTTTTAACTACAGGCGTGGCTTTGGCAATAGCGATTTTCGTTACCCCACTAAAAACAACTGGTGGTGTGCCTGGCAAAACAATGGCAACAGCGGTGCTGCGGACCCATTGAGGGCAGATTACAACACCGGCAACGGTGTTTTTACCGGTGGTATCTACTACCCACAACCCATGATAAGTGATATTGAGTTTGATGTAGAAGGATCTATGATTCTGGGCATACGTGACCGCTTTGGTGACCAGATGGGCTATCAAAACCTTGGTGATGATGGCGGGCCGGCAACAGCTTTTACAGGCACCAACAATTTTTTCAGGGGTCTTACTTCAGGTGAGGTTTTGCGGGCCGGTAAAAATTTGAGCGGTACTGCATTTACCATGGAAAACCGTGGACAGGCAACCAGCCTTGGTGTTACTACAGGTACTTTGGATGGCCTTGCAGCGGGCAATCCTGCAGTGTCGGGCGACTGGACCACAGCTACAGGCAGCCCCATGGGCGGCTTTTATGGCCCGGGATGGGGCGGCACGGCAGGTGTAATACCTCCAGGCGGGCCTAACCCGGGTACGCAGGGCGGTTATTTTTACTTTAACCATAACTTTACTACTACGGGTACACCGGCTACCCTTAATGGTACGGCAGGTGCCGCCATTAATGCACATTATGCTAAATCAGATGGTGGCCTGGCCCTGTTAGCGGGTTCTAACGAAGTAGTACATACGCTAATGGATCCTGTTAACACAGCATTTGCCAATGGTGCAAGCCGTATGGTTAATTCTGGTGCCAGTGTTGGCAATATGTCGCAAAGGTTACAATTGGTAGCCACTGTTACCGACGACCCAACCAATAGCGGTAAGTCCAATGGCCTTGGCGACCTGGAAATCATCACCGATTATCAACCCATTGAAATAGGCAACCGTGTGTGGACAGACGCTGATGGTGATGGCACACAGGATGCTGGTGCGGCTGAAGCTGGTATTAACGGTGTGGTGGTTGACCTGGTTAGCCCCGGCCCCGATGGTATATTTGGTAATGGAGATGATGTGGTGGTTGCAAGTGCAACAACAGCTACTATCAATGGTCAGCCTGGTTCATATTTTTTCAGCACACTTACTACTGCGGATGCACGCAAACCAGCCGGCTTTACCGGAGTGGGTGCCAATGATATATTACCCGGGTTCAATTACCAGGTACGCATAGCCACAGGTCAGGCAGCATTAACCGGCCTGCAGCTTACAAAAACTGATGCTGCTGCCAACTCGGTAAATAATATTGACAATGATGCTGCGCTCAGCGGCACAAATGCTGTAATAAACTTTAATACAGCAGGTACCGACCATAATTTTGATTTTGGTTTTAAGGGACTTGCTACCATCGGCGACCGTGTATGGCGTGATGATAATAAGGATGGTTTGCAAACAGCCGGTGAACCCGGTGTAGCAGGTATTACCGTTACCTTGTATCAAAATGGTACAGATGGTATAGCAGGCACATCAGATGATGTAGTGACGGGCACTACCGTTACCGATGCTTATGGCAACTATTTGTTTGATAACCTTACTCCAACAAACCAAACCAGTGCCACAACAATCAATCAAACTTCTTACAATGTTGGCTTTACGTTGCCAGCTAATTATACATTTACCACTTCGGTAAACCCTAACCTTGCCGG
>JANMDL010000840.1:0-29497 GCA_031376295.1 Chitinophagales bacterium | reverse complement strand
AAGTCATCAGTCGCATTTTATTGGCTAAATAACCATTTGTCCACTCCCAGGCTGTAATGGCTAAATAAGTTTCCTTACCTTTTGAGAGCGCCATATTGGGTGAGCAAAAAACAACCGGGCGTATATAGGCATCAGAAAAATTATTCCGCTCCAGTACTTCATACGTAAGTCTTGTCAGTTCTTCTGTACTTATATCAAATGGCATCTGCATCACCTGTGCCGATCGCCGCAGCCTGTCGTAATGTTCTTTAGCTTTAAATATTTTCGTGCCGCTATCCGTTTTGTAAGATTTTATTCCTTCAAATACTGCATAGCCATAATGCAGGCTCTGGCTGTACAGGTCCATTTTTGCATCGGCGGCTTTTACAAACTCTCCGTTGAAGTAAATGATTGTTTCTTCGTTGTAATACATATCCTTTTTATTTTTTTTGTTCATTAACGGCATAAAAAAACCCGCCTCGTTGGAGGCGGGTCGTGTATCTTTTTAAAGTATTATACAGTGACTTTACCTCCATGCAGTGCAGGAATAATAATGACAATCACCACAATAATTGAAGTGATAAGAGAAATGCCATTATATAACTGCTGCTTGCGCATGAAGGAATATTTATTTATCCAAATATACGAAAGCCCCGTTAACAAACAAAGAACTTTTTTATAAATATTTACAGCAAAGCAATCGTTGGTGTTTTTTCTGCCACTATTCCTGCGCCTCTTTTATTGTTTATATAATCGTTGATTTTCTCAACTCAATATTTTCCTGTTTTACTGAGCCGGGAATTTTTCCGCTTACATAATCACTGATCAGTTCACCTACCGTTGAGGTAAAATAAAAGTTTACCGGGTCAATGTCTTTTGTTACAAAAGCGTTGCTCAGCGTCCAGTTTACTGCTTCTCTTACCAATGTTGCTTCTTCGGTAAGTTTGAAGTAATCCAGCATCATTGCAGCAGAAAGGATGGAGCCGAGCGGATTGGCTATATCCTTGCCTGCAGCCTGCGGGTAAGAGCCGTGTATGGGTTCAAACAAAGCTGTTTTGCTGCCGATGGAAGCCGAGGGCAACAGACCAAGTGAGCCGCTGATAACACTTGCTTCATCACTCAGTATATCGCCAAACATATTTTCGGTAAGTAGTACGTCAAATTGTTTTGGATTGAGGATGATCTGCATGGCTGCATTGTCCACAAATAAAAAATCAACCACCACATCGCTGTACTGCCCTGCAATTTCCTGCACCACTTTTCTCCAGAGCCTGGATGTTTCCAGCACATTCGCCTTATCAACCAATGTCAATTTTTTCCTGCGCTGCTGTGCCGAGCGGAATGCCTCATGGGCAATGCGTTCAATCTCATCTCTTGTGTAAGTGCAGTCATCCGATGCACTTGTGCCATCCTCGCTGGTGGTTTTATTACCAAAATATATCCCTCCTGTCAATTCACGGAAGATGATAAAGTCAACACCGGTAATATTTTTTGTTTTTAATGGTGATAGATGATGCAGCGATGGATATGTTGTGATGGGCCTGATATTGGCATACAATTGCAATGCCTTGCGCAGGCCCAGCAAGCCTTGCTCCGGCCTTACTTTGGCTGTGGGATCGTTATCATATTTCGGGTGACCAATAGCACCAAATAAAACTGCATCGGTTTCCATGCAGGAGTCAATGGTTTCTGCCGGTAAAGGAGAACCAGTTTTATCAATGGCATCTGCACCCATCAGGCAATAAGTGTAATTAAATTCATGACCGTACAAGGCCGCTACTGCATCCAGTACCCTTACCGCCTGCTGCGTTACTTCCGGCCCTATGCCATCACCCGGTATTACTGTTATGTTTTTTTTCATGTGTATCTTAGTATATTGAACTGAATTTTCTTACGGTTTGTGTTTTTGTATGCCTGAAAGCGATGAGGTTATTTTCTGAATCAAACTCAAGGTGGTCATGGTGCCCGCCTGCTACGCCGCTACTTTTTTTTTCAAAAGCTTTTATTTCATCCATACTGTTCAGCAGGTAATCAATATCATCAAAGCCATTAAGCAGGCAGGTTTTTTTGTAGCCAGATATATCGAATTCTTCTTCCATGATTATTTCTCCTGATGGTGCAGCAAGTTTGATCAACTGCTGCTCCAGGTCAACAACCAGTAATGCGTCATTGCTTTTTTCAGAAGCCTCAAATACCTTTGTCAAAAATGCATCACTTACTGTAACCGGCAACAGGTTATTGTTCAGCGCATTGTTTTTAAATATATCTGCAAAAAAACTGCTTACTACCACTTTAAATCCATAATCGGCAATGGCCCAGGCCGCATGCTCCCTGCTGGAACCGCATCCGAAATTTTTTCCTGCTACCAGAATGTTACCTTTGTATTGAGGCTGATTCAGTACAAAATCTGCATGAGGTTTTGTGTCATCATCATTTTCGTAGCGCCAGTCACGGAAAAGATTTTTATCAAATCCTTCTCTTGTGGTGGCTTTTAAAAACCGTGCAGGAATAATCTGGTCAGTATCCACATTTTCCCTGTTCAGCGGAACAAATGTGGAAGTAAGTATTTCCCCGAAACCTTTTTTGTTATCACTCATCTCTATCTCTTTTATTCTTTTAATTTTCCATCAGTTCCCTGATGTCTGTTACCACACCAGCAATAGCCGCAGCCGCAGCGGTTAAAGGGCTTGCCAGCAATGTTCTGGCACCTGCGCCCTGCCTGCCTTCAAAATTTCTGTTGCTGGTACTGATGCAGTATTTACCCGCCGGAATTTTATCTTCATTCATCCCCAGGCAGGCGCTGCAACCCGGCTGGCGCAAAACGAACCCTGCTTCTTCAAATATTTTATCAATACCTTCTTCAATGGCCTGCTGCTCCACCAGCCTGCTGCCGGGTACCACCCACACTTCCACACCTTCGGCCTTCTTTTTTCCTTTTACAAAACCAGCTACTTCCCGCAGGTCCTCTATCCTGCTGTTGGTGCAGCTTCCTATAAAAACGTAATCTATTTTTTGCCCCTTGATGGCGGCACCCGGTTGCACACCCATATACTGCATGGCTTTTGCAAAAGATGCTTTTTCATTTTCATTAAATGCAGTATCCTGTGGTATGCTGCCGTTAACTGATATGCCCATACCAGGGTTGGTGCCATAGGTAATCATTGGCTCAATGGCCGATGCATCAATATCTATTTCCTTATCAAATGCAGCATTGTTATCCGTATGCAGGGTTCCCCAATATTGCAGCGCCTTTACCCAATCCTCGCCATGCGGTGCAAAGGGTTTATTGTGCAGGTATTTAAATGTTGTTTCATCCGGCGCAATCAATCCGCAGCGTGCACCCATTTCAATACTCATGTTGCAAATAGTCATTCTTGCTTCCATGGACAATACGCTGATGGCTTCACCGGCATACTCCACCGCATAGCCCGTAGCGCCGCTGGCCGAAATTTTTGCAATGATGTACAGGATGATGTCTTTTGCACCAACACCTTTTTGCAAAGTACCAGCCACGTTAATACGCATCAGCCTGGGCTTTGTTTGTAACACGCATTGTGAGGCAAACACCATTTCCACCTCACTGGTGCCGATGCCAAAAGCAATAGCGCCAAAAGCGCCATGTGTGCTGGTATGACTGTCTCCGCATACTATCGTCATGCCGGGTTGTGTAATGCCCAGCTCGGGGCCAATCACATGCACAATGCCCTGGTAGTGGTGGCCAAGGCCATACAGTTCTATATCATGTGCTGCACAGTTTTTTATCAGCGCTTCCACCTGCAGGCGTGACAGTTCTTCTTTAATGGGCAGATGCTGGTTGAGTGTAGGCACATTGTGGTCGGCAGTAGCAACGGTCTGCTTCGGGCGGAAAACCTTCAGCCCTCTTTTTTCAATGCCGGCAAATGCCTGCGGGCTGGTTACTTCGTGTATAAAATGTTTGTCAATGTACAATACCGAAGGCCCGTCTTCGGCAGCTTTTACCACATGGCTGTTCCATATTTTTTCAAACAGGGTAAGGCCCTGTTTTTCAGTTGATGGTATATTATTTTGTATTCCTGTTGTCATCAGTATAAAATCATTTAAAAAAACAGTGTTGTTTCAGCAATTTGCAATGGCTTTTGTTTTTAACCGGCCCGGGAAAAAAGCGTGACATCAACTGCCACGCTTACTAAAACTACGGCTCTGAGAAAAATCATTAACCTGGTATTGAAGCTGCCTGGTATTGCCCGGCAAGCATCTTTAAATCTTCATCATTTACTTCTTTTTTACTGTCGGCCACTTTTACAAATTCGTTGTACAGCACATCCACATCATTCCTGTCAAATTCATACCCCAGTTTTTGAAAGCGGAATGCCAGTGCGCTGCGGCCGCTCCTGGCTGTAAGCACAATTTTTGAGCTGTCGGCACCCACTTCTTCAGGATTGATAATTTCATACGTCAATGAATCTTTCAAAAATCCATCCTGGTGTATACCGGATGAGTGGGAAAAGGCATTGCTACCCACAATGGCTTTGTTGGGTTGTACCGGCATGCGCATTGTATCGCTAACCCTGCGGCTCAGCGGATTTAGCTGCTTTGCATCAATACCGGTAAAAAAGCCGAGATAACTGTGCTGCTTGATAATCATCACCACTTCTTCCAGCGAAGTATTACCGGCCCTTTCACCCAGCCCGTTGATGGTACATTCTATCTGCCTGGCGCCATTGATAACCCCTGAAATAGAATTGGCAGTGGCAAGCCCCAAATCATTATGGCAATGGCAGGAAATAACTGCTTTATCAATGTTCGGCACATTGTTCACCAAATAAGCAATCTTATCGCCATATTGCTGGGGCAGGCAGTAGCCGGTTGTGTCTGGTATGTTTACCGTGGTGGCCCCTGCCTTTATCACAGCTTCTATCACACGGGCAAGGTATTCATTATCAGTGCGGCCCGCATCTTCTGCATAAAACTCCACATCATCTGTATAATTTCTGGCCCAGGTTACAGCCTGTACGGCTCTTTGCAGTATTTCATCCTGCGTGGCATTAAATTTTGCTTTTATGTGCAGGTCGGATGTGCCGATGCCCGTATGTATGCGGGGGCGTTTGGCGTAACGCAGTGCCTGGCCCGCTGCTTCAATATCTTTTTGTACGGCACGGCTTAGGCCGCAAACCGTTGCGTCTTTAATTATTTTAGATATCTCTTCCAGCGATTTAAAATCTCCGGGTGATGAGATGGGGAAACCCGCTTCTATAATATCCACACCCAGTGCTTCGAGCTGAAGTGCCAGTTCCACTTTTTCAGCAGTAACTAATTTACAGCCAGGTACCTGCTCTCCATCCCTGAGTGTTGTATCAAATATGTATATCTTGTTGGAAGCCATGCCGGAGTATTATAATTTTAATCAAAACAACAGCAGGTTACTTATTTTTGTAATGCCTTTCAGCATCAGCATTAATATATGACCTGCAGATAAAAGTATTGTTCTTCTGAGGCTATAAAAAATCAAACTAAGCATCAACTTACAGTGCTTAAAATGGCTGGCAGGGCCTGAAAGTGAATACAGTAAAGGGTTTTAAATATTATAAATACGATGCCTAACCGCACAACAGACAATCTTTTTCAACTGGTAAAGTCGCTTAAAAAGTCGGAGAAGCGGAACTTTAAACTGTACATTACCCGTAATTCTTCCAGCGACGACCTGAAGATTGTTCAGCTTTTTGATGCTTTAGATAAAATGAATGTGTATGACGAAGCGGTTTTGCTGGCCAAAAATCCTGATATAAAGAAACAGCAGTTGTCTAACTTAAAGGCACATTTGTACAGGGAAGTTTTATCAAGTCTGCGGCTGATAAAAGATGATAATATTGATATGCAGTTGCATGAGCAGATGGATCATGCCCGGATACTGTACAACAAGGGCCTGTACCTGCAAAGCCTGAAAGTGCTGGATAAAATGAAGGAGCAGGCAAGGAGCTATAACCAGTTTACCTACCTGCAGCAGGTGCTTTTTTTTGAAAAGAAGATTGAAACCCTTTTTATTACCCGCAGTATGCAGGACCGTGCTGCCGTGCTGGCGGCAGAGGCCGATGCGGTGAGCAGCCAGTTGTCGCTGGTAAATACACTCTCCAACCTTGCCCTGCAATTGTACAGTTGGTACATAAAAAACGGCCATGCCCGCAACAATGCCGACCAACTGGCCATAAACGGCTATATTGAACAGCACCTGCCTGCCAATGCTGCAGAAGTAACAGGATTTTACGAGCGCCTGTATCTTTACCAGTGCTATTGCTGGAATGCATTTATACGGCTCGACTTTTTACTGTATTACCGTTACACACAAAAATGGGCCAATCTTTTTTGGGAACAGCCCAGGATGCAGGAAGCCGAAACGGGGCATTTCATTAAGGGAATGCACAATTTAATGGGTGCACATTTTGACCTGGGTAATTATGCCGGGCTGGAAAAAACCATCGCCCGGTTTGAAGAATTTGCCCAAACTGCTATTGTACAGGAAAACGATAACAACAGGATACAGGTATTTGTGTACCTGTTTACGGCAAGGATAAACCTGCATTTTTTAAAGGGCAGTTTTAGTGAGGGGCTGCTGCTGGTGCCTGAGATAGAAGCCAAGCTGGAGGAGTATGAATTGTATTTAGACAGGCACAGGGTACTGGTATTTTACTATAAAATTGCCTGCCTGTATTTTGGCAGCGGCGATAACGACAAAGCCATTGATTACCTGAATAAGATTATTAACCTGAAAGTTGACCTGCGTACCGACCTGCAGTGCTATGCCCGCCTGCTGCACCTGATTGCTCATTACGAGCTGGGTAATTTTGAGTTGCTGGAATACCTTACAAAATCCGTTTACCGCTTTATGTCGGGTATGCAAAGCCTCAGCCAGGTGGAAGAAGAAGTGTTTAAGTTTTTACGCAACTCGCTGCGCACAAAGCCCGGGCAACTGCGGCAGGAGTTTGAAAAACTCTCCGCAAGATTGAAACAATATGAACGCAACCGTTTTGAAACACGTGCCTTTGTGTACTTAGATATTCTCTCCTGGCTGGAAAGTAAAATAAGGGAAGTGCCGGTGCAGGAAGTGATACGGGAGCGGTATTTGAGGGGGAAGGGGAAGTGATGGGTAAGGGTTTTCGGCAATATCCGTTATAAAAATGTCCTGAAATTTTGTCTGTTTAATACTTCAGTTTCAGCATTATATGTTTCGTTAAATAATTTGGGTGTTTTTCGCTTAGCCTTTTCGTTCCACTTTATTTCATAGGCATATATTTTTCCAGCTTCTTCTTCTACATAATCTATTTCCTGTTGCTGCACCGTTCTCCAGAAATATGGCTTGGCTAAGTTGTTTTCATAACTATTCTTTTTCATCCTTTCACTAATCAAAAAGTTTTCCCACAATGCACCTTTATCCTGGCGTAAATCTAATGCACTAAAATTTCCAATAATCATATTCCTGATGCCGTTGTCATAAAAATATATTTTTTGGTTGGCCTTAATTTCATTTCGCAAATTGCGGCTGAAGCTCTTCAGTTTAAAAATTACAAAGGCTTTTTCCAATATGTCTGTATAATTACTTACGGTATTTTTATCAATACCCAGTAATTGTGACAACTCATTGTAACTCACTTCATTGCCCAATTGCAATGCTAATGCTTGTAATAATTTTTCTAGAACTTCGGGTTTTCTGATATTATTGAGCGCCAAAATATCCTTGTACAAATAACTGTTTGCCAGTTCTTTTAATACTTCAAATGCTTCATTTGTATTGTTTATCACATCAGGATACATGCCGTAAATCAGCCTCATTTCCAATTGTTGTTCCGCTTTTACAAAGCCAACGCTATCTTCAAACTCTTTCCACGAAACAGGAAACAACCGGTATTCCCATTTACGGCCGGTAAGCGGTTCATTTACTTTATTATTCAACTCAAAAGCTGATGAGCCACTTACCAGTAGCTGTACATCCTTAAACTGGTCGGTAATTATTTTTAAGGTAATACCGATATTTTCTATGCGTTGTGCTTCATCTATAAATACTATCTTGTTTTTGCCTATAATACTTTTAAGTTGCTCTGTATTGGGATTGGTCAGCAAGTTTCTTACCGTGGGGTCATCGCCATCTAAAAACAAATGGGCTTTTTTTTGCAGGATGGTTTCTATCAATGTTGTTTTGCCAACCTGCCTTGGGCCAACAACTATTATCGCTTTCCCTTTACCAATTCTGGCTGCTATTTTTGTTTGCAACACCCTGATAATCATACTTTTTAGTGTTTATATTCACCAAATATACTAATATTTGGTGAATATAAACACCGGTTAACTCATTTTTCCATTTCCTGAGAAGTTGGACGTAACACATAAACACGTCGCCAGTAAACCTGGGATATTCCTGTAACACAACTGCATAGCCGCCAACAATTAAGTATCCTGTATTATTTTCTTGTAACAACTCCACAAAATCTTTGAAATCCCGGCTGAATATTTTTTTTAATTTGATATAATTTGACCGTTAAAATTCTATGGCTTCAATTCTTTCTCTTCAGTTTTGGTAATCCAGTAAGCATAGTTGTTTCCCTGATTTTTAATGTTGTTTTTATAATTTTTGTAAAGAAGATATTTAAAGCAACAGAGGATGTTCCTCACTTCCCCGGGCTATTATCCTTCCAGCCCCAAAGGTAGCGGCAGGCATAGGTGCGGTAAGGGCTCCATTTTTTGCTGACCTTGTGCATTTGCTCTTTCATAGCTTTTTTGTCGGCAGCATCAATAGTGTACAGTTTGCAGATGGCCTGCTGTATGCCCAAATCGTCTACAGGAAACACATCTTCCTTGCCCAGGGTAAACATCAACACCATTTCCACCGTCCACCTGCCAACGCCTTTTATCTGTGTTAGAAAAACAATCAGTTCTTCCTCATTCATTTTGTACAGATGTTTGTCTGTTACATCCTGCTCGATAAAAAAGCGGCAGATATTGTGTATATAATTTGCCTTGGCATTGCTGAGGCCAAGGCTGCGCAGGGTATCAAAAGGTACGGCCAGTATCTGTGCTGCTGTGGGTGTTTTGGTATCAAACAAATTAAAAAAGCGCTGCTGAAAAACATCGGCCACTTTTACACTTAGCTGCTGGCTCATGATGCTGCAGCACAAGTGCAGGTACACGTTTTTACGTTTTACCAGTTTGCACTTTTCCTGCTGTGCAATAATCTTTGCCAGCTTTTTGTCCTTACTTAAATGTACTGTATGCGGCATAGTTATTTTATTAAGCGATGTTCCAGCTTACACTGCCATCTTTTTCATCTTTTATTACAATACCCAGTTCGTTCATCTGGTTTCTTATTTTATCCGATGTGCTGAAATCTTTTTTATCCCTTGCATCTTTGCGTATATCTATCAGCAACTGCATGATGCCGCTCAGCGTGCTGCTTTCGGCTGCTGTTACACTTTTCAGTCCGAAAATATCCACCAGGTAGCTGGTAAAATGCTGCTGCATCAGCAGAACAGTTTCACCTGCAAGATCGGTCAGTTTAATATGGCCATCTTTTATGGAGTTGATTACCGGCACCAGTTCAAACATATTTGCCAATACACGGGCTGTTCCAAAATCATCGTTAATAAACTCATCCAGCTCCTGCAGCAGCGTAAGGCTTTTCTGATCTAACTCTTTATCGCCTGCTTCCTGTGGAGCTACAGGCTGCAATTTCAACAGCAGCTCATACGCCTCCCATAACCGCTTCAGCCCCTTTTCTGCAGCCTGCAATGCCTCGTTGCTGAAATCGAAAGTGCTGCGGTAATGTGTTTGCAATATGGCAAAACGGATTACCATAGGATGGTAGGCTTTGTGCAGCAACGGATGATCGCCGCTGAACATCTCCGTCAGCTTAATCACATTGTTGTAACTCTTGCCCATCTTCTTGCCATTGATGGTAATCATATTGTTGTGCATCCAGTATCTTACCGGTGCCTTATGATTGCAGATGGTACTCTGTGCAATCTCACTTTCGTGGTGCGGAAACTGCAGATCCATACCGCCGCCATGAATGTCAAACTCCGCTCCCAGGTATTTGGTGGCCATGGCACTGCACTCAATATGCCAACCCGGAAAACCCTCTCCCCATGGGCTTTTCCAGCGCATCAGGTGCTCTGGTGGGGCTGCTTTCCACAAGGCAAAATCAGCACGGTCACGCTTTTCTTCCTGTCCGTCCAGCTCACGGGTGGTTTCTAATAAATCATCAATAATACGGCCACTCAGCTTGCCGTAATCATGCGAAGCGGCATATTTTTTTACGTCAAAATATACAGAGCCATTTACCGCATAGCCATACCCGGCCTCAATAATCGTTTCTATCATGTTTATCTGCTCCACAATATGGCCGGTGGCGGTGGGTTCAATGCTTGGCTCAAGGTTGTTGAACTGTGCCATAGCCCAATGATACAGGTTGGTATATTTTTGCACCAGCTCCATTGGCTCCAGCCTTTCCAGCAAAGCTTTTTTAGCAATCTTATCTTCTGCCTCCCGTCCTTCTTCTTCAAAATGGCCGGCATCGGTAATATTGCGTACATAGCGCACTTTGTAGCCGAGGTGCATCAGGTAGCGGTACACCACATCAAAAGTAATGTATGGCCTTGCATGGCCCAGGTGACTTTCGCCACTCACGGTGGGGCCGCACACATACATGCCCACGTGGCCAGGCGTAATGGATTCAAATACTTCTTTTGCTCCTGTGTAAGAATTATATATTTTTAAAGACATGGTTTGTTGTTGAATGTGTAGCCAAATCAGGTTACCTGCAAAATACTGCAGTAATCATTTTCAGCCATAAAATTAGTTTAAACGGAATGCAAAGGTATGTTAGTAGCCGCAAGGGCAACAACAGCAGAAATGGTATGTAAATTTGGTCGGTTTCATAATCTGATGAGACAAATGTACAAAGATTTGGGAATAAAAAGGAGTTTCTATTTTTGTTTCACGGTCATTTGCGTTCAGTGCTTACACCGGCAACGGGGGTAGATGTTTTTAATCCCGTAATTTTTTGCTAATTTTATAGAAAAATATTACAAACAGTTTATGCAAACACTCACCGCTCAGATAACAGATGACAATGGCCTTAAAGCCCTTCTGGCTTTAGAGCAAAAACATTTTATCCAGATTATGGAAAACACCGGGACAGACTCTCCGGCACTTCCCGGTAATTCTTTGGGGCTTAGTGCATTCAGAAACTGGATTAATGCGGCAGATGATTCACCAACAGTAACCCTGCAGGAAGCAAAAATAAAATGGACACACAAAAGAAAGCAACTACTAAAAGTTACAAAGTAAGGGTAACTGCAACTGCTTTACAAAACATTGATGAAATTACCGGCTACATTACATTTATTAACCAACAGCCATTAAATGCCATAAAAGTGGGTGATGCCATTTTTGAAACAATTGATCGTATTGCGGTTACTCCATTTGCATTCAGACAAAGTGAAGAAATTCCGACCAAAACAAAAATATACCGCAGAGCATTATGTTACTCATGGTCAGTTATTTACCGCATAAAACCGGGCGAGCTGGTAATTTTGGGCATCATTCATGGCTCCCGCCGCCCGGCAAGCATAAAGAAACTTAGAAAAGTAAAATTGTTTCTGTATAACTGTTCTTTTGCAATTGGTGAGGACACCGACCACGGAATAAAATAAAAAAAATCAATAAATTCCCAACTAACACTTACTCCTCCCAATCACACCCAATAGGCGCACCCGGCGGAATTTCTTTGTGCAACGTTGGCCTTGCTTTTTCCGGCTCAGTCATTCTTTGCAGTGCCAGCAGGTAATGGGCCAGCAGCATATCATCTTTGCTGAGTTTTTGCTGCGCTTCCATGTATTTTTTTAAGTGAGCAAGGGCTTTTACCATCACCGCTTTTGCCGGAAATGAAAGTTCGTTATTGATGCTTGACGACAATAAATAGGTAAGCAGCACCTGCTCTGTTTGTAATTGTATCAGCTTTTCCATACCCGTGCGCCGCGGTGCTTTCCATGTTTTGTTTGTAAGTATATTAACCATTTCAGCCAAACCAAGTCCGCCATCCTGCACTTCGTATTGTACCATGCGGTTCATTCTGTCGCTGTTGAATAAAAATGAAAATGGCAGGTCAGCCGCAGTTTCGGCCGGGGCCAGTTCATCAAAAGCCAGCCCGGTTCTTTTTCTGAACAGCTCCCTGTTGTAATCGTAACCGGATGGCCTGGGCGGTATCAGCCGGGCAATGCTATCGGGCAGCAGCAGTACTTTGGGGTCAATACAATCAATAATAGCATTTAGTGCATTTAACCCTTCTGTTTTTGAAACAGGCTTTGTTACCCGCTGACCATCACCCTTTGTTGCATACGTGTAATACCTGCCACCCACTATTTTTGTGGCCGCTTCAAGCTGGTAGCGGTGATACAGATAAACCGGCACCAGCAAGTCTTCCAGCATGGCCATGGGCTGTCTCTTGCGCAAATTCTTTTTACCAAACTGTGCCAAGGCCTTCGTCCTTATATTCATTACGTTTTTTAGCTCTGTCACAGCATTACTGCCATTGTCCCACAAATGCGCATCCGGGTGCAGGCCGCCAGCAGCACGGGCATCTCTATCGGTAATAAACCCCAATCCCTTTTGCTGCACATCGATTAAGATGTTATTTAATGCAACCTGCTCATCGGTACTTTTTCCAAATTCACGGTAGCCCCAGTTAATGGCCAGCTTATCCCATTCACCAATTCCACTGCCGTATGCATTACTCAAATCAATTTCACCTGCACTGTTTATTTGCACCAGCGGGTGCGGATAATCCATCACACTGGCCCTGTTATTAATACTTGCGGCATAATTGTGTACCAAGCCAATGGTGTGGCCCACTTCATGTGCCGACAACTGCTTCAGACGTTCCAGCGACATTTTTAACATTTTATCATCAGCGGGCAAGCCGTTTTCATCCATGCCAGTTTCACTAAAGGGTGCAAGCAATCCCTGTGCAATTAAATAATCCTGCCTTACCCTTAATGACCCCAGCGATACCTGCCCCTTGATGATTTCGCCGGTACGTGGATCTACCACAGCATTGCCATAGCTCCAGCCACGGGTAGAGCGGTGTACCCAGTTAATTACATTGTACCGTATATCCATGGGGTTTACACTGTCAGGCAATATTTTTACCGAGAAGGCATTTTTAAACCCCGCTGCTTCAAAAGCTTCGTTCCACCAGCTTGCACCTTCCACCAGGGCACTGCGGATGGGCTCGGGGGTACCATTGTCTAAATAATAAACAATGGGCTTAACAGGCTCGCTGATAACTGCGCCAGGGTCTTTTTTCTCCAGCCTGTGGCGGATGATGAACTTTTTCTCTACTGGTTCTGATACGGGTGTGCTGTAGTCTAAATAACCTGTGCTTATGTAACCGCTTCTTGTATCAAATACCCGTGGTTTGTAATTGTTATCGGGCAGTTGTACAAATGAGTGGTGCATCCTCAGGGTAATGGCATCGGCCGATGGGGTAACTGATTGCACATAATTACCAATACTTCCATCACTGTTGGTAAAAGTAATCGACCCTTCTATTTCAGTATTGAGGGGGAAATTTTTTGTGCCGGTGAGGTAAAATGCAGACCGGGACTTATCAAGACTGTAAGTTCCCTGCTGGGCATTGCGGATGCGGCTGGTAACACGCATGGCATCACGTAAAAAAAAATCAGTGGCATCTACCAGGTAACTGCCGTTGCTTTCGGCTTCCACAGTAAAACCCCAGATGGTAGATTGTGCAAATGATTCGGCCACGGCACGGCTTTCGTTGGCCTGAGCGGTTACAGCACGGTAGGCATAGTTGGGCTGTATCATCAGTATTTTTCTGCCGGTTTTACTGAAGCGGATAATCCTGGTTTCGCCCAGTAATCCCCTGTCAAGGCCAATATCGTTGGAGCCCAGCCCGGCAGGTAACGAAGTTTGGTACAGCAGTTCACTGTCTAATTTATTTATCTCCAGCCATATTTTACCAGCAGCATCGTCCCAGTAAAAATTGATAAAGCCCTGTTGCTTTTTAAAAGCAGCAGTCTTTTCTTCAATAGTGGGTAGCTTTTGTGCTGTTGTGGATAATGAAACCGATAGCAGCAAAAATAATAAACGCATCATGGGCTTTATTTAATGCTACAAGGTAATAAAGAAAACAATAAATGTGAAAAACCAGCCGAAGCGGTTAGGAGCGGTATTTCGAAAAGAAGCGTTCAATCAGCCAGCATCCTTATTGGATTTCCACCAGCGGTAGCCGATAATGCCTGCAATTAAAAAAGGGGTGAACATGAGGTATAAAATACCCTGGTTAAGACCCTTGGCAGGTTTTTCTCCCAGTTGCTGCGCTGTTTTGGTACACATGGCGCACTGTGCAGTGGCTGCATCAGCAAATGCAATCAAAGTGATTAAAAAACTAATGATGATAATGACTTTTCTCACATTGCAAAGATAGTACACAAACCGGAAGCGGGTTTACCTGCCTTCTTTTATTTCTGAAACTTTTTCGGGAGTATAAAAGCCCTCCTGGTCAAAAAATTTAGGCTCGGTTACAAAGGCGTTGAGCTGACCTTTTAAGGTTAAGGCAGACAGCAGGTCGTCGGCTCTGTACACAACGGGGCTTTGGGCTGCCAGTAGTGCTTTGGCTGCGTGCAGGCTGATGGCATAGGCATGGGTACAGTCGTGAAAGCCAGCTTTTTTTAAGTGAGGGCTGTATGGGCGGGGCAGCATGTTTTTTACCATGGTATAGCTCCATTTCATCAGGCCAAAAGGGCTGATGAGCTTGTAAAAAAACTGTTTTATTTTGAGGGAAGCTGTAATTTTTTCATGTTTCAGATAACCAAGGTACACAAGGCTCCAATCTGCTGGAAGTTCTTTCAATGCCTGGGGCAAAAACTCCAGTTTGCTGAAAACGGGCAGCACATCATCTTCCAGTATCAATACCTTTTGCCAGTTGTTTTCTATCATGGCGGCGTAAATGCTGCGGTGCGATAAGGAGCAGGCTATTTCGCCCTCGTTTAATGCTTTACCCTGACGTTGGTTTTTTTTTGCTGAAGCCTCGTTATATACCTGCTGCTGAACCAGTGCATCTTTTTGCAGGGTAAGCTTATCGGTACCCCAAAAAAAATCAAAATCAAGCCCTTCTAATGTTTGTTGCAATTGCACATGCCTGTCAGTAAAGCGGGGAACGCTTACCAGGAAAACCCTGTCGAAATAAGTTTTCAAAAAATCATTGATATAAGAAGGAATCATCATTGATATATGGCAAAAATAACTTTTCAAAATGTATTGCTGCTGATTTTGTGTATTTTTAAGCATATTTATCTGCCAGAAGCTTTTTTTATGAGCAATCCTTTTATTTCCATCTGCATTCCTACCTATAAACGTGCAGACCTGTTTAAAAAATTACTGGATTCAATCATTATACAAACTTACCGGGAAACAGAAATATTGGTGAACGACAACAGTCCCGATGATTCCATTGAAACTGTGGTAAAAGCTTACAGCGGAAAATTAACCATCAGCTATTTGCGAAACGAGCCAGCCCTGAGCGCAGTGGATAATTGCAGGGCCGTGATGCGCAGGGCGGCAGGAGAATGGATAAAAATAATACATGATGACGATTGGTTTGCCACACCAGATGCACTGCAGCAGTTTGCCAATGCAGCTGTGCAATCGGGTAAAGATTTTATTTTTTGTGCCAGTAACCAGGTATACCTCGAAAGCGGAAAAACAGAAGAAGAACATTTGACACCGCAAAAAAAGGCAATGCTGGAGGAGTCAGTACTATCGCTGTTTTACGAAAATGTAATTGGCCACCCCAGTGTGGTAATGCACAGGATAGATGCAGCCATTGAGTACGACCCGCAGTTTAACTGGGTACTGGATATAGACTTTTACCTGCGGTATATCCAGGCACACAATGGCTATCATTATATCCCTGATAAACTCATCTGCATTGGAAAAAGCGAATTGCAGGAGTCAAATAAATATTATAAAAACCCGCTTGTTGAAATACCTGAATATTTTACCCTGCTTACCAAATACGAACCGGGCCTGCACCTGCGCAACCGGTATGTGTTTCACCTGGTGTGGAACATGCTGAAGCGGTTTAAGATAAAGAACGCAGCGCAGGTAAATGAATTGGGTTATAATGGCCGTATGCCGGCAAAGATGGAAGACATTATTGCATGCCAGTTACGTATACCACGTATAGTGATAAAGCAAACCAACTGGAGCAGGTATTTTATGAGCCGGTGTTTCAAAAAGCTCAGCCGTTAATCTTTATACAAATAAAAAGCTGCCTGGTCGCCCTGCATATCACTGTCATTTTTTTCAGCAATATTTATAAACTGTTCAATATCGTTTTTGGTAAAGCCGGATGCAGCTTTATTTACCATGTAGGAATTTGCCTCAGCCGGCGCAATATTTTTTTTGTACTGTTCGCTGCCGATAAGGCTCATGTAGTTGGAATCGTACACTGTCTTTTTTATGGTAAGGCCGGCAGCATCAGCCAGTAACTGCATGCTTTTGATGGTATGGATGATGATGTGCCTTGGTGCATCCAGGTCCATCCAGTTTTCTTTGTAGGTCTTCCAGCTATAGTTTCCCATTACCGGAGTACGTATGAGCAGGTATTTGCCATTTTTCAAAAGTGCTTTCAGTCGCAGCAACACTTTCAGCGGTTCATCCATGTGTTCAAAAGCATGGTGCAGCATAATAAAATCGTACTGACCTTCTGTTTCAAAAATACTTTTACGGTAAATATTCACCGGGCCAAAATGCTGTTCGGTATCAATAAAAGGATCAATGCCGGTAAGGTTGGTAAACCCTATTTTAAACAGGTTGGCCAGCAGGCTGCCATTGCCGGTTCCTGCATCCAATATGGCATCATTGTATTGCACGCCTGCATTTTTTACCCAATCGTAATAAGCAGGCTTTTTGTACCCGGCCGATAACAACCTGCCCAGCAAGGGATGCTTACCGTAAATCAAATAATCAGCTTTTATCTTCCGCAGGGCATCTGGTTTTTTCTTTATATCAAGCCCCAGTTTAAAGGAATAGTAATTTTCATTGGGATAATATTTGCCCAGGTTCTCCGGTACTTCCACAATCTGCATGGCGCCGCATTGCCCGCATTGCATGTAGGAAAATATTTCCCTCAGGCCGAGCTGCATTTCCTTTAACTGGTAATACCGGTTGCTGGCTTCGTTACTGCAAATTTTACAAATCATGGGGGATATGTTGAGTCGCAAAAATAGTTATTAAAACAGTAAGTGTGCATTTCGTTCATTAGGATACAAATTAAGGAATAAGTAAAATTAAATTCACAATCAATTAATAATCAATACTTTATAGTATAAAATAAAAGAAATAGAAATTATTAAAAAACACCCTATCTTTGAGGGTAAAATACCGGGGGGGTGTTTATTTTATTTACTCAGGTGTTTTTTATATTTATGGATAAAGAAAAAAAGGATATTAAGCTGGCAATCGTAGATGACCATAGACTTTTTCGAATTGGTCTTACTCGAATAATTGAACAATTAAACAAGAGTGTTGAATACGAATCAGAAAATGTTTATTCTGTAATTCTCAATGCAGAAAATGGCAAAGATTTACAAAATCAGCTTAAAGCAGATTGTTTGCCATCGATAATTCTTCTAGATTTAAACATGCCCTATATGGACGGATTTGAAACTATGAAGTGGTTACAAAGCTTACATCCTGATATCAAAATACTTGTCATAAGCATGATGGATGGTGAAGATGCTGTTTTAAGAGCTCTGCGATTAGGGGCAAGCGGCTTTCTATCTAAAGATTTTGACGAAAAAGGTCTGGCTGACGCACTTAAAACAATAATTGAAAAAGGGTCATATTTTAATGTTGATTTTATAACAGTCAAACTAATTGATTCATTGCGAAGTAATGTTGACTTCACAGAAGATGCCGACCCTTCAAAATTAAGCATGAGAGAGATTGAATTTATAAAATTAGCTAGTACGGAATTAACATATCAGCAAATAGCCAGTAGCATGCAGGTTGCTGCTAAAACTGTTGATGGCTATAGAGAATCGGTTTTTGAAAAATTAAATATTAAAAATAGAGTTTCATTAGCAATGTACGCAGTAAGATCAGGATTGGTTAAACTATAGCATTTATTAAATCAGCTAAATATATGTTTTTTAAATACTTAATAATACAAAGAACTGTTTTGATTGCCTTATTGGCTTTCTTCGCAAACAGGGCATGGAATTATTACGACAAACTTTATGAAATAACAGGGGCTACTAATAATAAATATTGGATGCATTTCTCATTTACAATAGCATGCTTTATGTTTTTTCTTGGTTTTTTGCTAAGTCTTGAGCTCAATACTAAATCAAATAAAAACAACAAAAAATAGCATTGCCTCTTCATTTTGCTTAACTTAATATTAAGTCAAAATTTTCTTACCCCCAACTAACATCGAGGCAAGCTGCAATTTTTCCCGAGGCCCATCCTTCGAAACTTACGCTGAATTGGGTGATTTGGGTAATAAAAGTAAACGAAAGCTACTATTGGCCGAACTTCACAAAAAAAGCCATGGCTCATCACCACGGCTTTTTGTAATTGTATATGCTGAATCTTATGCCATTTCCTGCGACATTGATTTGGAAACTTTTTTACGGTCGTCCTCGTTCAGTATCACTTTGCGCATACGGATGCTCTTGGGTGTTACTTCAATACACTCGTCCTGCTGTATGTATTCCATGCACTCCTCCAGGGTCATCATAATTTTAGGTGCTGCACGGCTTGCATCATCACTGCCGCTTGCCCTGTGGTTGGTCAGTTTTTTAGCCTCCGTTGCATTTACCACTAAGTCTCCTGGCTTGATGTGTTCGGCAATAACCTGGCCAGCATATACTTCATCTCCCGGGTCTACAAAAAAACGACCCCTGTCCTGCAGCTTATCAATAGAATAAGCCGTAGTTTTTTCAGTAGTTTTAGAAAGCAGTACTCCATTGCTACGGCCGGGTATCGGGCCTTTCCAGGGCTTGTATTCACTGAAGCGGTGTGCCATTACGGCCTCACCGGCAGTATTGGTAAGCATATTGCTGCGCAGCCCAATCAGGCCACGGGAAGGTATTTCAAATTCAAGGTGCTGCATTTCGCCCTTGGTTTCCATCACATGCATTTCGCCTTTGCGCTGTGTAACCAGGTCAATCACTTTACCACTGAACTCGGTTGGCACATCCACCACCAATATTTCATAAGGCTCATTTCTTGCCCCATCAATTTGTTTTACCAGTACCGTTGGTTGCCCAACTGTCAGCTCAAAACCTTCCCTGCGCATGGTTTCAATCAAGATACCAAGGTGAAGAATACCACGGCCAAATACGAGGAAGCTATCAGCATTTTCACTGTCTTCCACCCTTAATGCCAGGTTCTTTTCGGTTTCTTTAAACAACCTGTCACGCAAGTGCCTTGAAGTTACAAACTTACCTTCTTTACCAAAAAATGGCGAGTTGTTGATGCCAAACAGCATACTCATCGTTGGCTCATCCACACTTATCACCGGTAATGCTTCGGGGTTTTCAATATCTGCAATGGTATCGCCAATATTAAAATCATCCAGACCAACTACTGCGCAAATATCTCCTGCAAAAACTTCAGTGGCTTTCTTTTTGCCCATGCCCTCAAAAACATACAACTCCTTTACCTTCATTTTTTTGTTGGAGCCATCAGCCTGCAGTAATGCAATCTGCTGACTTTCTTTAATGCTGCCGCGGGCCACTTTGCCTACTGCTATCCTTCCCAGAAAAGAAGAGTAATCAAGGGAAGTAATCTGCATTTGTGATGGGCCTTCATTTACTTTTGGCTCAGGTACATGCTCTAATATAGCATCCAGCAATGGAAGGATATTATCAGTTTCAGTAAGGGTAGTATTCATCCAGCCCTGCTTGCTGCTGCCGTAAATAGTAGGAAAATCTAATTGCTCTTCCGTGGCATCCAGGTTAAAGAATAATTCAAAAACGGCATCGTGTACTTCATCCGGGCGGCAGTTAGGTTTATCAACCTTATTAATTACCACTATTGGATGCAGGCCGAGCGCCAGTGCTTTTTGCAGTACAAAACGGGTTTGCGGCATCGGCCCCTCAAAGGCATCTACTAAAAGCAAAACACCATCGGCCATTTTTAATACACGCTCTACCTCACCACCAAAGTCGGAGTGACCAGGGGTGTCAATAACGTTAATCTTAACGTCTTTATAGGTTACTGAAACGTTTTTACTAAAAATGGTGATGCCACGCTCCCTTTCAAGGTCGTTGCTGTCCATAATAAGCTCACCGGTATCCTGGTTATCCCTGAAAACCTTTGTGGCGTGCAGGATCTTATCAACCAGGGTAGTTTTACCGTGGTCAACGTGTGCAATGATTGCTATGTTGCGAATATTCATAATCTTTCTTACTTTTATGACAAACCCTGTATAGTAACAGCCGGGTTAACCAAAATGGCGGCAAAGGTACGTCAATTAGCTGGTACGGCAAGCCGGTTACACAATCTTAACACCAGTTAAACTCCCCAAAAGCATTTTTCTATAGTACAAGGCAGTAAAACATTTTAAACTTTTTATCGTTTGTACAGTCGAACCAGCTCAAAACCTATTGTTTTATGAGGATAATTCTTAATCTATTTGCTTTTTTATTGCTTGTTAGTTCCTGTAAAAAAACAGTAACCCCCGAGCCTGTACCCACTCCAACTCCTGTGCCATATTATTATCCGCCGGCTGGCAGCGATACCTGGGAAACGGTTTCGGCCAGCTCATTAGGCTGGGATGTAGCCAAACTGAACGATGCAATTGCTTATGCCCAGGGCAAGAATACTTACGGGCTGATTATCCTGTATAAGGGCAGAATCGTTACCGAAAATTACTGGAATGGGTGGGACCTCAATACAAAATACCCCATCGCTTCTGCTGGAAAAAGCATTACAGCATGCCTTGTGGGCATAGCACAGCAGGAGGGTATACTCAACATCAACAATAAAACATCGCAATACCTTGGCACCGGCTGGACGAGTGAGCCACTTGCTAAGGAAAACCTGATTACGGTGCGCCACCAGCTTACCATGACAACTGGGCTGAACGAAAATGTGCCGGATGATAACTGCATCACTCCAGCCTGCCTTACGTACAAAACAGATGCAGGTGGCCAATGGTATTATTACAATGCCCCCTACAGGCTGTTGCAGAATGTGGTGGCCAATGCAAGTGGTATCAATTACAATCAATACACAAAAACCCGGCTGGCAGATAAAATTGGCATGAAGAACTTTTTTTGGCTTGACTATATTTTGTACCTCAACAGCAGGGATATGGCCCGCTTTGGTTCGTTTATATTGAGCAAGGGAAGCTGGAATGGCACAAAACTGATAACGGATGATGCTTACTTTGCTGCAATGACCAGTACCAGCAATACTTACAACCAGGCTTACGGTTATTTGTGGTGGCTGAATGGTAAAAACTCATTTATGGTACCCACATCTGCACTGGTTATTCCCGGTTCGCTTGCCCCGTCCGCTCCTGCTGATATGATATCGGGCCTGGGTAAGGGTGATAAAAAAATATATGTAGTACCCAGCAAGGACCTGGTAGTTATCCGCCATGGCGATGATACCGGGCAGGCTCTGTTGGGCCCTTCCAGCTTCGACAATGATTTTTGGGCAAAACTGATGCTGGCTGTAAAATAATGGATGATATTTCCCCCCATTAAACATGAGGTTGTTGGCAATAACAGCCTTTTTTTTGTATACAGGAGAGGATATATACCCAATAGATGGTATTGCTTTTTGGTATATTGCATTTTACTTTTGAGGCTTAAATTTTACCAGCATGTTACAGGTCATTAAAAAAACAGGATTATTAGCAGTATTGCTCACAGCAGTCACATTTTCAATTGCCCAAACAACAGCCACAGAATGGTTTGATGCAGGTGAAAAACTGTTTACTGCTAAAAAATATAAGGAAGCGGCTGTTGCGTATGACAAGGCCTCGGCTATCAACCCGAAATATGCGGCGGCTTTTTATAAAGCTGGCTGGTGCTACAACGACGGAGATATGTATAATACCGCCATTGACCGGCTTACAAAAGCTGTGGCATTTAAAAGTGATTATCATCTTGCGTACCAGGAGCTTGGTTATGCGTATAAGAAACTGGGTAAAAATGATGAGGCGCTTGTGAGCCTGAATAAAGCAGTTGAAATTAAGCCTACTTATGCACTGGCCTACAAACAGCTGGGCGATGTGTATCAGAACATGAAGAAAAATACAGAGGCTGTTATTGCGTATAAAAAATGCTATGAGAATAATAAGGATAACGATGATGCCTGTTACAATATCGGTTATTTATATAATGGAATGGAACAGTATGAAAATGCCCTGGAATGGCTTAAAAAAGCAAATGGTATAAAGGAGGCTGTAAGCAATTATAATGAAATTGGTTTTGCATACTACAAGCTGAAAAAAAATGAAGAGTCGCTGGATGCGTATAAAAATGCGCTGCGGCTGAATGATAAGAATGGCACCGCATACAAAGGCATAGGTGATGTGTACCGCCGTAATTACAGCCCTGCAAAAGTTGCTGAAGCAATGGATAGCTATCTTAAGGCTATTGAAAACAACCCAAAAAGTGCAGGTTCGTATTTTGGGCTTGGATGGTGCTATAATGAAAAAAGCAGGTATGAAGAGGCAATCACAGTACTGCGTAAATCACTGGAGCTGGACAATACACTTATTGCGGCATACACGGAACTGGGATATGCTTTTTATATGACGGGTAAATACACAGATGGACTGTCAGTATTAAAACGGGGCATTGAGCAGGACAATAAAAACACTTTGTGCAGGTATTACAGCGGGCTTATTTACATCAAACAAAAAGATAAGGCAAAAGCCGATGCCATGTACAATCAGTTAATACCGCTCGACACCAAACTGGCCGATAAATTACTGGCCAAGATAAATGCGATGTGATTTTTTGAAATTACTTGCAATCGTTGCAAATACCGGTTACCACCATTTCGGCCTGGCGGGGTACAAAACCAATGGGCAGGCTCACTTCCGGTATAGTCACTTCATCAAGACAAATTGTTTTGTTACAATTGTCGCAGATAAAATGAACATGATTGTCGTGGTGATGCCCGGCCTCACAGTTATCCCTGCAAAGCGCATATTTAATACTGTTGTCGGTGGTGGGTATATGGTGCACAATGCCTTTTTCCACAAAAGTTTGCAATGTGCGGTACACGGTTACACGGTCAAAGCCCGACTCTGTACTTTTTTCAATATCTGCATGCGCAAGGGCTCCTTTTGCATTCAGAAAAAGCTCCAGAATTTTTTCCCTGCTGCCGGTTACACTAAGTTGGTTTTTTTTTAAAATTTCTAATGACTTTGACACCTTATAAAGATTATTTAAACATTTAAAGGTAAGCATAATGGCTAAATAGTAAGCGCATTGGGAGGTGTATTTTATCTTGCATCATTGCGCTTTTAAAATTCGGTTTGTTCGTGGCTTCAACATAATAATGTAACACAAATGCAACTGCTGTCAATCAATTAGGGGTATTGCTGAAACCGTTTCTAAAAGTGCCTTTCGGTGTTTTTTCTTTTAACAAGCCCGGAATATCTTCAATGAGTTTATCCACTTCGGCGGCCTTCAAACCGTCGTAAATGCCCCTTACCCGGCGCTGCTTGTCTACCAATGCAAAAAACTGTGTGTGCAAAAACTGCTCCGTAATTTTCTGAGCTGTATCCCGCTGGTTGTTGTCAATAATATAGCTTTCCCTGGCCATTTTGTACAGGGCAGCCTTATCGCCGGTTACAAAAAACCAGTTGGTAGCTGCTGTGCCGGTTGCAACGGGGCCTGGTCCCTCATCATCAATACGCAATGAGCCATCCGCATTTTTAACAAGTTTTCCGTTCAGCATTTTGTACTCATAAGCCTTCAGAAGTGGTACGCTGTCGGTCTCGGGCATGCAGGTATGTGAGAGGATTAAAAAATTCTTTTCAGTTTTAAAGGCATCATACACACGCCGCATATTAGCATTCATTTTGGGGCAAATGCCTGCACAGGTGGTAAAAAAATATTCGGCCACGTACACTTTACCTTCAATATCCTTCTGCGTAAAAGGAAGATTATCCTGGTTGGTGAATGAAAAGTCCTGCACATTTTCATTAATTACCTGTAACCCTGACGGTGAAAAATCAGCAAAGCGGTATAAAAAAAAGTAAAAAACAATCAGCAAAGCGGCAAAAAATCCGCCATAAATTAAAATTTTCCTGCGCATCCATCCAATTTTGTGCAAAGTTACTCCAATGCCTGTCACGGTTTGTAAAAGAAATGTAAAACCATAACAAAATGCAACAAAGATGCAATAGGTGTTTGTTTTTTTACTACATTTGCCCTCTTGTGTAAGAAAAATGGTTAAGTTAAACTGGGATACTTTAGGCATAATAACTTCAATTGCATGTGCAATACATTGTGCTGTGCTTCCCGTGGTGTTAACAAGTTTGCCGGTATTTGGCTTTAACATTATTCACAACGCTTATTTTGAGTGGGGCATGATTGCCCTTGCTTTTTTTGTTGGCAGCTACTCACTTTATCATGGCTATGTTACACACCACAAAAATAAAACACCCTTTCTGGTGTTTTCAATTGGCTTTATTTTTTTGGTGCTGAAACAGTTTACGGAACAGTATGAGTATCTTTTTCTGGCTGTTGCAGTAATACTCATTATCCTGGCCCATTATTACAATTACCGTATTTGCCACCGCAGCAAATGTGCCTCACCACACCACAAGCATTAGTTGCTGCCTGTTATCTTTTGTGTATCTTTTCAAAAAATTTGGTGTATGAAAAAATTGTCATTACTGCTTATTATGGCAGTAGCTTTAACAGTCAATACATTTTCGCAGGCGCAAAATGATGCTGTAAAAACTATCCTTACCATACTGGATAAACAGACTGCAGCCTGGAACAGGGGTGATATTACGGCTTTTATGGATGGCTACTGGGAAAGTGATTCACTGATGTTTATAGGTAAAAGCGGCATTACCTATGGCTGGCAGCCAACGCTTGAAAATTACAAAAAAGGATACCCTGATACTGCTTCAATGGGTAAACTTGCTTTTACAATAATGCATATAAAAAACCTGGCAAAAGACAGTTATTTTGTTGTGGGTAAATGGCAGCTAACCCGCAGTATTGGAGATATTGGCGGGCATTATACTTTACTGTTCAGAAAAATAAAAGGCAGGTGGGTGATTGTGGCAGACCACAGCAGTTGAAAACGTTGACAGTATCGCAAAGTGCGCAATGTTTAAAGTTGAAAAGTTCTGCGCTCATTGCGATATAAAAAACCTTACAGCTTCCACTTTTTACGCAGGTGCCAAATAAGCCAGCCAAGGCTGAGCAGCATACACAAATAGTACAGGTAATTGCCCCAAAAAGGCTTGTCTTCAAAAAAAGCTAACTTATATTTTATGCCAGCAACCAGGTTAATAATCATCCATAGCAATACAATTGAAATGGTATTAACTATCCTTAGTAAAAACTCCCTCATTTCCGGTTCCATGCATAAAAAATTATATATTGAAGGTAGGGCAAAGGCCGGTTAATCAAACCCGTAAAACGCAAATTTGTTCACTTCTGAAGTAATAATTTTTTAAAATCGCTGCTGTCGCCGTTAAAAACATTAAAATCCACATAGGCATCAATACCGTTTACATGGCCTCTTTCACTGTGCTGCCAAAACAGCCAGTTGCGTTGTATGCGGGGCTTGTCTTTTACCAGGTAGTGTGCCACCCAAAGCGGGTACTCATCAAAAGCACCTGCCAAAAAGTTTTCATAAAAATCAACATTGGTATATATGATGGGCTTTGCCTTGTAATGCTGTTCGGCCATTATTAACCAGTCTTTTACCCGCTGGCGTATATCTGCTGCTGAAGCGCCGTTGGTTTGCTCCACATCCAGTACCGGTGGCAGGTCGCCCTTTTCCAGCACAACGGTTTCAATAAAATTTTCGGCCTGCGCCCTGCCGCTTTTGCTGGCAATAAAAAAATGATAGGCACCGCGGGGTACGCCTGCACTTTTTGCCTCCAGCCAGTTTCGCCTGAAACGGTTATCAACCCGGCCAAGCCCTTCAGTAGCTTTTATAAAACCAAAGCCCATTTTAATGTTCTTCACCTTCATGCCCTGTACATCCTTCCAGTCAATCAAATCCTGGTGGTGGCTTACGTCAATACCATGAATAGCATAATTTACAGGAATGTCAATACCAAAGGCCGGGTATCTTACAAAACGGGGCTTATTTAACCGGTTGGTGATAAAATAAGCTGCTGCAGCCATTGCAGCCAATACCATTACAGGAAAAATAATCGTTCTAAAAATGCCTTTTTTGTTTTTTGCCACTCGGTTTTGGTGCTGCGTAGCCGGAATCATACTGTATTTATCCGCTAAGCCGCTTATTTGTAAACACGAATTTACAGGAAAATTAAAACTTCTGTTTTCTAATACTTAGTTAAAAATTTTAAATCTGTATATCTATCCGGCGTCAAAGTTTATTCACAATACAATAAACTGGTATGGTTTTCGTTAACAGTTTTTCCAAATTCCATAAAATTGGCAAGCTATTTTTTTACGGAATCTTAAACAAAACAATGACCAATATCTTAAAACTTTTAGCAGGGGGGCTTATAGCGGCCACCAGTGCCAATGCCCAGCGGGTAAATGCTGATACTGCGGTAAAAGCAATTTATGCTTCTTTCAACACCAAAACTGAAAACGGCTATTTTACAAAAGAAGCGAATGTTGTGTTTCCAGCCCTGCTGGCGGGTAATGAAACTGAAATGATGGACTATGTTGAAAATTTCAGCTCCAAACGCCGGGATTACCTCATCCGCACTTTTAACAGGGGTAAGCGCTTTTTCCCAAAGGCGGTTACTATTTTAAAAAAGTATCATATTCCGCATGAGCTGAAAGTGCTGCTGGCATTAGAGAGTGGTTTTAACGGAAACGCAGTGTCTGGTGCAGGAGCTGTTGGTTACTGGCAGATAATGGATGAAACTGCCAAACAATATGGATTGAGGATTGTAGAACAGCCCACAAAAGAAGTAAAAGCAAAAAATGCCAAAATAAAATTAACGCCTGACAGTCTTGCCAAAATAAAAAAGGTACAAGCAAAAGATGAGCGCCGCAATTTTAACCGCTCTACACATGCGGCGGCTAAATACCTGCGTGACCGCTGCCGCAACCTCAACAACAACTGGCTGCTGATTGTGGCAAGCTACAACTGCGGCGTGGGCAATGTATGGGAGGCTATGGCGAAAAGCGGTAAAACAAACCCCAGCTTTTGGGATATTAAAAGCTTTCTGCCTGCCGAAACAAGAAATTATGTACTGAACTTTATTACACTGAATGTGATTTTTAATAACTACGAAAAATTTGCTGCGGGTAAGCTTACTTTTAAACCGGTGCAGGTTAAGGTGGATAATATTGAAAGGACCATAGCCGATGCGGTGATTGTACCAGCATCGCTGAAGTAAAATATTTGATATTGATGTTTAGACGGCCTGCTTTAGTAAAAGCGGGCTTTTTTGCGCTCCTGATTAATTTCCTTACTAAGTAAATCAATAAACAGATTAAGCGGGTATCTTTGCCCCATGCCGCAAATTAACTGGACAGACAGCATGAACCTCCTTAGCAAGCTTACCCTGCGCCGAACATGGAACGGGGTAAAGGTGCTGGGCAGTTTTTATGCCAGCCGCTTACTGCGCAGGCCCGTGCAGTGGGGCTACCCGGTGTCCATCTCGTTTGAGCCAACCACCAGTTGCAACCTGCGCTGCCCCGAGTGCCCCAGTGGCCTGCGGGCCTTTACCCGCCCCACAGGTATGCTGCAGTCCGATTTTTTTACCCAAACCATTGACGAAGTATACAGGGAACTGCTCTACCTTATTTTTTACTTTCAGGGGGAGCCATACCTTAACCCTGCTTTTTTAGACATGGTGAAGTATGCCGGCAACAAGGGCATTTACACCGCCACCAGCACCAATGCGCATTACCTTAATGATGAGAATGCCCGTAAAACAATTGAAAGCGGTTTAGACAGGCTGATTATTTCCATTGATGGCACCACGCAGGATGTGTATGAGCAATACCGGGTGGGTGGCAAGCTGGAAAAAGTAATTGAAGGGGCTAAAAATATTGTAAAGTGGAAAAAAGAATTGAACAGCAAAACGCCCTTTGTGTTCTTCCAGTTTTTGGTGGTAAAACCCAATGAACATCAAATAGAAGACATTAAGCGCCTTGCAAAAGAAGTGGGTGTGGATGAAGTGCGTTTTAAAACCGCACAGGTATATGATTATGAAAATGATCCCAATCAACTGATACCCACTATTGACAAATTCAGCCGGTACAAAAAAAATGCCGATGGCACTTATACGGCTAAAAATAAATTAGCCAACCGCTGCTGGAAGTTGTGGCATGCCAATGTAATTACTTTTGACGGGCTGGTGGTGCCCTGCTGCTTTGACAAAGATGCTACGCACCAGTTGGGTAACCTGAAAGGACAAACTTTTAAGCAGATCTGGCACAACGATAATTACAAACAGTTTCGTGGCGAGCTGATGCAGGGTCGGAAAAATATTGACATCTGTGCCAATTGCAGTGAAGGGGCAAGTGTGTGGAAAGAATGAGTATGATGTGCTGACTGGATGATGTGATAATGAGATAATGAACAAAACCCGTAACTATAGTAACCAGATTAACCCGTAATTAATAAAGTATGACCCCGCAAATAATTAACTACTTAATCAGCATTGCATTGCTAAGCTTTGGGGCAGGTATACTGATTAAAAAAAGAAAAGAAAGCCCTGACCTGAAATTGTTTGGGCTGCCGCTTACTGCAATTATTATGCTTAACCTGGGAGCCATTATGCTTTTTGCTGTTTTGCTGATATTTACTGCAGCGGGTGCTGCACGTTAAGCATTGAATATGGTGAACGACTTAGATAATTTTTACCTGCGGCAGGATGAGCCTGTTAAAAGCTGCCTGCTGGCGCTGCGGGAAATCATCCTTGCACAAGACGAACATATTGCAGCCGCCTGGAAATACGGCATGCCCTTTTTTTATTACAAAGGAAAAATGTTTTGCTACCTGTGGGTGCATAAAAAACTTCACCAGCCCTATCTTGGTATCGTAGAAGGAAAGCATATTCACCACCCCGGGCTGGTAATGGAAAAACGCTCCCGGATGAAGACGATGCTGTTTGATGCCAATAAGGATTTGCCCATCAAAATAATAAAAGCCATTATAAAAGAAGCGGTTGGTTTGTATAAAACTGGTGTGGTAAAGCTGAAGGAGTAAAAGTTAAAATACTCCTCCGGCTTTGATACATTAATAGAAGAAACCAGCTTACCATACAATTTCATAAGCCACTCTCAACACAGCCATATTAAAATTC
>JANMDL010000769.1:0-18083 GCA_031376295.1 Chitinophagales bacterium | reverse complement strand
GCCCTTTACTTTTACTGCTACGTAACCAATTGGCTCTCCTTTTTTATTGGTAACCCTGCCGCTTACCCGGCTGGTAAGGGCATCGGCATTAAAATACTGCTGGTTAAAAGTTTCTTTTATGCTTCTTGCATCATTGTAATTGCTGCCATAATATGCCTGCTTTTTCCATTCATCTACAATGGCATTCATCCTGGTGCTTACACTGTCTGCAGGCAATGGCGCTACCAGGCCGGTGGCAAAGTAATTATAGCCTCCTGCTTTTACAGGCACATTTTCATACACTGCATACAACCCGTTTTTAAACAACAGCATCAGTTTGTACATACCGGGCTGCAGGTTACCCAGGTTGCGCTGCAGGCCCCTGTATATGCGTACAAAATCTGGATTATCATACCTGAACAGAAAAACACTTTTTACAAATGGCGCTGTGCCGTCTTTCAGCGTATCTGTGCTGATGGTTAATTGTGCACCATTGTACACCTGGGGATTGCTGTACAGTTGTTCGCCGGCGGCCCTTTCATCAAGGTAATTTTGCCAGAGACTGTCTATCTGTGTCTCCGTTAATACCAGGTCTTTAAAATTGTACTGCGGCTTATCATGCTGCAGGTAATTGCGGAATGGATATTTAACAGGCAGGCTTTTTTGCTTTATTAAACCCTTCTCAATAATATAACTGTAATTGGGTTCTGCTGTAAAGTCCTGCTCAAACTGGGTTTTTACACGGAGCTTTGCATCATTATTGGGCAGCGGCCCCACCAGCATATCAAATGGACTGTTGTAGCGGTATGAGTTGGCGCTGTAACCCCTGTTGTTCTGCGGCAGCAGGTACAGGTTTTCGCCCTGCTGTATGCTGGCAAAATCTTCGTTGAAATAATTCTGCACCACAATCATATACTTTGTCCACAATTCTTTTTCGTAATTGGTCAAAGTATCCGGCAGTACTTCCATTTTTATCCTGCTGTTGGCAGAGTCGGCTTCTATGCTGATGAAGTTTTTCATGCCCGCCTGCACCTGCACATCATCAATGCGTATCATGCGGTTGTGTGTACGCAGACGCAATGAGTGTTTGCCGGGCTTCACTTTAAAACTGTATTGCTTCAGTTGCTCTGCCTGAGAAAAAAAGACGGGCTTTTCATCAATGTACAATAAATGAATGGGCTGCAGGTTGCCGTTTTTTACCACAAAGGGTGCCAGTTGGGTAAGGCTGTCTGCAACCGGTTCAGTACTTTGATACACATTATCCGGGTGAAGAAATTTAAAATATTCAATACTGTCAAGCCCCATTTCCCTGCTCCAGCGCTGCCAGTTGAGCAGCACAGCCCCTGAAGCAGTATTGCCGGGCCACAACCTGTAATTGGCTTTCCTTTTCATACCGGGATAAAACCTGCTCATATTGGGTATGGATGGAGTGGCGGCATTCTCAAATTTTTTGGTAAATGCCCAGGCGGTTACATCAGCATCCGGCACGGGTTTGCCCTCGGCATCTTTTACTGAAATCTCTATCTGCTGCTGCTGACCGGGATAAACTGTTGCCGGCTGCTGCACTTCAATGGTGAGTGTTTTGCTGAAATACGGAATGTAATAATCCTCCGTTTGTGCCTGGTCGCCCCAAACATACTGCAGCAACAGAAAGTAATTTTTTCGGGTGATGGTTTTACGGGCAACTGTTAAATCATCGGTATAACCCCTTTCAATTATCCTGTTGCCTGCCAGCAAGGTGTACCAAAACTTTAGTTTTTTTGGGTTGCTGGTACTCACCGTTACAGAATCTTTTGTACGGTTGGTAAAAATACTTACGGCACCACCTTTGCGCTGTGCATGATAAGTGTTTTCTGTATTGACTGTTTTTACGCTGTAACTTTCTGCAAAAGGATGCTGCCAAACCGAAGCAGGCAATTGCACCTCCATTTTTTGTATCAGTTTATTATCTGCGCTGTACAAGATTATGGTGGCATTTGCTTTTTGCTCTTTCCCCTGGTGCTGGTAACTAATCTGCAGGCTATCGTTTTTTGCTTTAAAAATAATTTTATGGGGATTAAAATTGTATTGCTGGTAAATCCTTTCTTCCTGTTCTTCATTATTGCTGTTGAGAAATTTAATATTGACAGTATAGCCAAAATCAGCTTTGGGGAAAATGCTGTCGGGCAGTACAATTTTTGTTTCGCCCACAGGGTCGAGCGGCTGGTTGTGCTGCCAGAGTGTATCAGGGATAAATAGCTGCGGCACATAGCATTTGCTTACATTGTTGCGCAATACTATTATTTGCAGGCGGCCATCTCCCACCGGCAAATCATTTTCATCGGTGGCTTTTGCAAAAATGGATACCAGGTTCCCGGGACTGTTTTCTGCTTTATCGGCACGGGCTTTAAAACTGATCTGCTCCAGTTCGTATTCTTCAAACAAAAAAGTTCCCTTTGCCAGTATCAGCCGCTTCATTGCATATTCCTCGTCGTCCAGGTCCCCTTCATATTCATCCAGGTCGTATTTGCGGCTTTTCAGTTCCTCCAGCGTAAGCAGGTAATTTTCGTCAAGATCAATATCAAGGCTGTCGCTCAATACAAATTCGCCATCATAGCCACCGGGGCGATATGGCTGTATGGTGGCAATAATGGTATCCACTTCAAAATTACGGTCGGTAAGGCGCAGCAGCAGTTGCCTGTTAACGGGCTTGCCTTTTTTATCTGTAATAAATGCTTTAAAGCGTACGGTATCATTGGGTTTGTATTTGGGTTTGCTGTACACAAAATAAGCATTGAATTTTTGCTGATACAACACAGGTCTGCTGAAATACCCATAGCGGTACCTGTTCTTATTTTTGCGCTGCAGTAATTTTGAAATATACTTCAGCGGAAAGGACCATTTGATTTTCTGCCATAAATTCCGCCGGTTGTTGCCGTTATTGTTTGTAATACGCTGAAACGATGTAACACCGTTATATTCAGTACAGAGTAATCCTCCTTTTTTGAATTTATTCAACCGGTAAGTTTGTGTGGCTGCATCAAACGAAAGGTTTTTTTTGCCCAGCTTCAGTTTTGCGCCAGGTATCAGTTGCCCGCTGCTGTCGTGTACCACCACGGCAAGGTCACGGTAGTTGTTAATGACTTTTACCCTGCAGTTGTTTACCGGGTACAATTCCATGTTCAGGTTATTTTCCTGCGCATACACCAGCAGGTAATTACCGGCAGCAAGGACGGGTACAGTTGTTTTTATATCAAATGAATCAACAAGGGTATGCAGGTAAGTTTCGGCCTTTGCCGGATGGATCCCTTTTTTGCTGATTGCCAACGCTTCTTCATTACTGATGCTATAGACATAACGGAATGCGCTGGTGCGCCTGCTGTCTGACAGCGGCGTTTGTGCCTGGGAGGTACCGGCAATAAATAAAAGGAGTGTAAGCAGTTTTCGCATGTACGTAGTTTATTGCAGGATGTGCAGCCTTGGTAAATTACACAAGCCATTTTAAAAAAACAGAATTTAATAAAGCCCTTTTCGGTTTTCTGTTTAATTCTTCCAGGGGATTACCAATCTCCATAGGGCTTCAAATAAATTACCAGCCACCACCACCGCCGCCGCCACCACCACCGCCACTGCTTCCCCCGCCTGATGAAGAACCACCGCCCGATGAAGAAGAGGGTGGCGTTCCTGCTGAAGCTATGGCCCCGCTGAAAGAAGAAGTAAACGAACTGCTGAAACTTTTGCTGTCTCTTGTAAAACTTTGCGAAAACGATGTGGCAGCCTTTCCATCCAGGTATGCGGTGTTGATGACATCCTCAAACTTTTGACCCCATTCTATTTCGCAGCCCAGGGCCATAGCAAAGGGCAGGTACTTCTCGTACAACTCCAGGGACTTGGCAGGTGGATTCATGCTGTCAAACCTCTTTTCATCGGCAGTTACAAGAAACATTCTGAATCCCTCTATTTTATCAGCAAGCTTTCTTCCTTCGGGGTTGTAAGCAATCAGCAGTTTTGAAAATATTTTTAATACTATTGCACAAAGAAATATTCCTGCGGCAAAATATGCCAGTTGCCAGAAATTTTTCAGGTTCAGTGATTTTATTATACCTTCAAAAAAAGCCCAGCCTGCTGCACCAAAGCAAATAAAAACAGGCAGGATTGTGTAAGAATTGTTTACTGCAAAAAAACCTTTGTAACTGTTCCTGGTGGTTCCGTCCCTGTTTTTATAATTTTTTTTGAAATAGTCCTCTATCATAGTATTAAGGCTGCCCAGTTCACTATTGTATTTACCTTTTTCTATTGTTGTGCCGGCCAGTTCTTCTATATCACTTTCAAAATCTTCATAAACACTTGTGGCGGGCTTAGACGGTAAACTGCTGCTGCTGATAATATACTCATTGTGCTTAAACAGCAAGCCTTCTCTTTTTACATCAATTTTAATTTTGTTTCGAACGGCAGCATCCACAATGGCTGCGGCAGTAAGTTGCCTGTCAAACCGCTGGTAATATATGTAACCCAATGCGGGTGGTGAAAATCCTGCGGGTGGTTCAAACAGCGGATAAATCGTTCCTTTCTTTGGGTCACGCCCGTACCTGAACCAAAAAATAAAACATATTACAGCACTGAGCAAAGCGGCGATGGGTAAAAAAAATACGGCTTTGTTGTTCCAGATAAAATATTTTGCCTGCTGCATATAGCCGGGTGTACTTACTATTCCTTTGGGCCATGATACGGCAACTGTAAGGCCCTGGTTGGGCGGCAGCGGTTTTGTAGTATTAAAAAGTATAAGCTCATTGCCACCATACACCCGGTTGAAAAAAACACAATCCTCCGCAGTGGAACCTGATGCACCAGTATAGCATTTTCCGGAGCGTATCCTTGTTCCCTCAGGCAGCACAATATTACACCTTGCCGAGTCGATGCGGAACGACCAGCCATTGCCTGTTACATTCCAGTACAATTCATCAAACTCCTTCAGCCCCTTTAACTGGTGATCTGTTTCATAGGTAATGGTATACGTGTAATAACCGGTATTTAAGAATACGTTGCTGCTGCCGGTGTACAATAAAATGCCATTCTCATGCTTTTCGGTATGGTAATCTTCTTTCCTGCCATCTCTCAGCACTTCTTTAACCACAAAAGTGGTATTTTGAAAAAGTTTGTACTGGTTGATATAGTAAAGCGGAAAAGCCCTTACAATACCCCGCTTTATTTCATTGTTTACCGCCCCCGATTCCAGTAGCAACTGATCATTTCCGTAAACAGGATGCGGGTTTCCATTTCCATTGTACACAGTAATTTTTTCCTGCACCAGCAGCGTACCATCCTGCCTTACTGTTACCGTACTGTTGAAAAAACTAATGCGGTCGCTGTTATTAAAGGATAAATACTGCGACAACAATGTTTCAGATAAAAATGCTGCCCGGATTTGCTTTTCCAGTTCATCACTATATAATTTTTGGGTGCCGCTGAACTGCGCAGGTTCATCATTATTAACAAGACCGTTTTTTTTCAGGCTGCTTTCTATTGCTTTAAAAGATTTTACAATGCTATTTTTACTTAGCAGTAGCAGGTGGTTTTTTATAACAGGATATTTCTTTTCAAAAAGTTCCGGAGGAATACTGTTTTCTTTAAAAAGCGCTGCCGTTACAGCCTGCAGTATTGAATCAATTTCAGTACTGCCCAGGTATTTTCCGCTACCCTGCGTATAAATAAATGCCGGGGGAAGTGCTTTTTGTGCTGCTGCAAAAAAACCACTGCAAACAAATAAAAACAGGATGATACTATTGCGCATAATGAATTTACCGCCGGTTAAAAACAGTTGTATATCAATGACCCTTAAAATTTTACCTGGGGTGCCACTCTTGCTGCTGCATCTTCTGCAAAGAAAGCGGCAGGCTTGAATCCAAAGCTGTTGCCAACGATATTTTTGGGGAAAACTGCAAGGCTTTGATTGTAATCCCTTACTGTACCATTATAATAACGGCGGGCATCATTAATTTTTGCTTCAATCCTGGCCAGTTCATCCATCAAATCCCTGAACTGTGCATCGGCTTTCAGTTCAGGATAAGCCTCAGTTAATGAAAGCATATTAATAAGGGCCTGGTTCAACCCCTTGGATGCCGTATTCTGATCGTCAACGGTAGTTGCTGCTGCACTCTGGTTGCGCCACTTAATCACTTCGGTTAATGTAGTATTTTCATGACCTGCATAGCCCTTTACTGTTTCAACCAGGTTGGGAATAAGGTCATTTCTTTCCTGCATGCAGGCGCCGGCTGTACTTGCCCCCTCCTGTGTAAGGATGCGCTTTTTTGCCAGGTCGTTGTACATTGAAATCAGGGCAAAAATGAGCAGGATGATGGCAATACCGATGGCTATCAGTACAATGGAATTGGTTGACATGGTTTAATGGTTGTTGTTAACAAATGCTTTTGACCAGTTAAAAGTAAATGTTCTTTCTCAAACAAACAACCATTAATCCATTCTCACCTGGTGTCTGACGATAGCGTTTTGCCCGGAAGTTAACGGCAATAAATAAAATGGGTGTAAGCGGTTTTCGCAGCACGTATTTTTTTACAGGAAGAACCAATCCTTAATTACACAATCCATTATATACTTTTTTTACAGGACCAGCAGGTATACTGCAAATAGATTATTGAAAAAATCCGGATAAAAAACAGAACCAGGATAGCTTCTTGTTGTTATATTTGTTTATGCATGGCATTTTTACAATGAAGAAGCTGATTGTGATATGTATGGTACTGACAGGACTCGTGGCTTCAGCACAGCAAAATGACACCTTATATATCTATGACCTGTACACCGATGGTGACTATACCTACCGTCATACCGGCGAAAACATCGGGGGTGTTGCCATCCGTTTTTCATTTGATAATACTGCTGAAGTGACAATTAACGCAAAGTCAAGTGATGTTCATTTCCGGAAAGTAATTGCAAAAAAAGCATGGATGGCGGGTATTATGGTTGTAAAACCCAAATACCAAAGCATAAAAATTTACGTAAAAGGAGAGGCTAAAATGGAAGGTTCACTTCGGAGAGACAGGATTATACCAATTAATGACTCGCTTACAGCAGACACTATAAAGCCGGGGTTTCAGTACTATCTGCCCCTGTATAAATGGAAGTCACCTTTATTGAGTGGAGATTACCCGGAGTCGTTCAGTTATGTTAACCAGGGCACATACCTTCATGAATGCCTGCGATTGGGTAAAAAACGGGGACGTAAATTAATACCGGTTTTACAGGCGGCCGTTTTATGGCAGTATAACAGCGAAAGCAAAAGGCTGATAAAGGTTTTAAAACAAAATGATGTTCCATCTGCCGTAAAAGGGTTGTAGTACTGTGAACAGCAGCAATTGCAATGCTGAACTGCATTGAATCAATTCCCATAAATGCCGCCTTGTTTTATCAATAGTTTATCAATTTTCTCACACACTCATCCAGCCTGCTGTAAGCCATAAAGTTTTTTTCCAGCTCCAGGTTAAAGGGTATGGGCGTGTCCAAACCTGCACAGCGCATTACCGGTGCATCTAAATAGGTAAAACAGTTTTCTGCTATCCATGCGGCAATTTCACCGCCAATGCCGCCAATCAATGTGTCTTCATGCAGCAGCAATACTTTTCCTGTTGCTGCCACTGCTTCTTCTATGGCATCAAAGTCGAGCGGTAATAAAGTGCGCAGGTCGAGTATCTCTATACTGATATCTTTATGCCTGCCTGCATAATCCATCGCCCAATGCACCCCGGCACCGTAAGTGATTATGGTGATGTCTTCGCCATGCTGTACTGTTCTGGCTTTGCCTATTTCCACTTCGTAATAATCGGCTGGTACATGGCCGCTGATGCTGCGGTACAATGCCTTGTGTTCAAAATACAAAACCGGATTGGGATCGTTGATGGCGGCAATCATCAAACCCTTTGCATCAAATGGGGTAGAGGGATACACCACTTTCAGCCCCGGGGTATGCACAAACCATGCTTCGTTGCTCTGGCTGTGAAAGGGCCCTGCACCCACACCGCCGCCCGTAGGCATGCGGATCACCACATCTGCATTCTGCCCCCAGCGGTAGTGTATTTTTGCCAGGTTGTTGATAATTTGATTGAAGCCCACTGTTGCAAAATCGGCAAACTGCATTTCCATCATGCTCTTGTAGCCCTGCAGGCTAAGGCCCAGCGCCGTTCCCACAATGGCACTTTCGCAAAGCGGTGTGTTGCGCACTCTCTCCTTACCAAATTCTTCCACAAAGCCTTCTGTTATTTTAAAGGCACCGCCATATTCTGCAATATCCTGCCCCATTAAAATTAAGTTGGAATGCTGCTGCATCGATTGATACAATCCTTCTTTAATGCCATCCACAAATCTTTTTTCGCCCGGTTCGCTACTTGTATTTTCTAAAACTTTTACTGCTGTGTTTTGTTGCTTTACCGCATATACATCGGTCAGTTCTTCTTTTGTATCGGGTACAATGGCTTTGGCTGCATAAGCTGTTTGCAGATCAGTTTCTATCTGCTCCTTTATGCTGCTGCGTGTTTCATCAACCTGCTGCTGCGTAAGTACGCCGGTTTGTAACAAATACTGTTCGTAATTTTTAAGCGGATCTTTTTGCTCCCATATTTCAAATAAATGTTTGGGTACATATTTGGTGCCGCTGGCTTCCTCATGTCCTCTCATGCGAAAGGTCATACATTCTACTAAATACGGCTTTTGGTTAGCAATGCAATATTCCCTTACACCTTTGATGGTATCGTACACATTTAAAATATTGTTGCCATCAATGCGGATGCCTTCCATGCCGTAGCCTTTGGCTTTGTCCACTAAGCTTTCGCAGCGGTACTGCTCATTTACAGGTGTAGAGAGGCCGTAGCCATTGTTTTCTATAATAAATATCACCGGCAAATCCCACACAGCCGCCACATTCAGCGCTTCATGAAAATCGCCTTCACTGGTACCGCCATCGCCGGTAAATGCTACCGATACCTTATTTTCTTTTCGTAATTTATGTGCCAGCGCTACACCGTCGGCAATGGCCAGTTGCGGCCCCAGGTGCGATATCATGCCGCAGATATGGTGCTCCCGGCTGCCAAAGTGAAAGCTCCGCTCCCGGCCCTTGCTGTAGCCCTCCTTATTGCCCTGCCACTGCATAAACAGTTTGCTAAGCGGCATATTACGGCCAGTAAATACGCCCAGGTTGCGGTGCAGGGGCATTATCCATTCATCGGGCTGCAGAGCCGCCGTGGCACCAACCGATATGGCTTCCTGGCCAATACCGCTGAACCATTTGCTTATTTTGCCCTGCCGCAGCAGCACCAGCATTTTTTCTTCAATCATGCGGGGCAGCAGCAGGCTTTTGTACAGCGCAATAAGTGTATCGTTGCTTAATTCCTTTTTATCGAAATACATGGGACAAAGTTCAGGTATTCGGGCATATTAGCAAGGAGAACCAATTGTGAATTTATTACCATAAGCCAATGTATTTATGGTTTATGAATCCATGATTCAAAAAAATATTCGCCAAAAGTATATATTATGGCAATTTTTATTACTTTTGTGAATATAGATGGAAAAGAACAAATCATACAAAATCTTTATTTTTGAGGATTCCCCCGAAAAGAATCAGTGTAATGCTTTCTTTAATCAAACAAATAATTTTAATGAAATCAATCCTAACAGGGAGTTGATACGTACGGCTTTTAACCGTTATAAAGATCTGGAACATAAATGTGCGGAATTTGAATCTTCGGATTTTCTATTGAATAACCATTACGTCTCCTGGCTAAATGAGAGTAACCTGGTATATAATAGATATAAAACTTTACAAAAAAGTCTATCTGAAAAATTCATACTTTTTTCTGATATCTTTGAAAACTGCTTTGATAATAATTTTACCGAACATGGTATTTGCCAATTAAAGGAGGAAGGAAATACGGCCCCTCCTTTTTATATCCAAAAACCTAATCAATCGGCTACGGGAAAATTCGTTTCCCCTTTTCTTCCTGGTTGTGATGAAATACAATATCCTGTTCAGTTCCCTGAAACATTTAGCCATCAAAGCCTCAGCTGCTATATGGTATGTCCAATTTATAAAAAATTCAGGGTTCGGAAGACTTATGTATCACCAGTTCCGACAAGCCTTGAAAAGATTTTTATTGGCAATATCAGTGGTAACACTTTTTTTTATGATTTGCCGGAAGAAACAAAAAAAACGAAAAACTCCAGTACTTCCGATCGTTTGCGTGCTATACTATTATCGTTCGGCCTTTTCAATGAACCCGATGATAGTTTTTATACTCCTGCTGTGCTTTCGACAATTGCTGACATCTTGCGCCGTAATATCGAAAACTTGATATTAAATGTCAGCAGAAAAATAAAATCCTTACGGAGGAAGATTACAAAGATTTTCTGGAGGGATTTGCGAACCTCGTACCGAAAAATTATAAGGTTTCTTTTTAAAAACCTGAGTGATACCTCAGGCAGTGATGACCATTTTGTTTATCAAACAGGTAAGCAGTTTATCATTTTACTAAAAGAAATTTTATATGAAACAGAAAACAGATTTAATCAAAGCGTTAAACCGTGTTATCAATTCCAAAACGAGTAAACTTTCCCAGAAAGACCGTGAAGCATTGATAATTGAAAGGGAAAAATTAAAAAATACAAATACAAAAAAAGGAATGTGGAAGATCATTGACCGGGTGATCAGGCTGATAGGGTTAGGGTCAAGGTTTTTCCACTGAAGTTGATATGAATATTGGAAGTGCAATAAAAGCAATAAGGAAACAGGCCGGTATTACACAGGTGGAACTTTCTGCGCAAACCGGCCTTACACAAGCCTCACTTTCTCAAATTGAAAGTGGTCTTAAGCGTCCATCAGACAGAAATTTCAAAAAAATATGCAAGGCTCTTGATGTGCCGGAATCGATTGTGTACATACTTGCCATGGAAGAATCTGAAGTGCCTGCATCAAAAAAGAAGATATACCAGATGCTTTTCCCTTCCATTAAAAATCTTGCAATGGAAATTGTTGGACAGGAGCATAAAAAGTTTATTAAGCAGGTCTAGTATCAGTATCGGCCATCCGCCTTTGGTGTTTCCTTCTGTTCACCCGGAAAAGCCCGCCGGTGTACAAAGGAATTGAAAAAGGAGAGCAGCACGCTAAACAACAATGCATACCAAAAACCATCCACCTTAAAGCCGTGTACAAAATGATCGTCAATTAAAATGATGCAGGCGTTTATTACAAACAGAAAAAGGCCGAGTGTGAGGATGGTGGCAGGCAATGTAAGCAGTACCAGCAGTGGTTTTACAATAGCATCCAGTAACGATAATACCAGGGCTACCAGTATAGCGGTCAGGTAATCCTCAATTTCTATCCCGGGCAGAATGTATGCCAGTATAAATGCGTTTACCGAACACACCAATACTTTCAGCAAAAAAGTGGTAAGAAAGCCCTTCTTCATAATTAAGGCATTAAATTACAACAAGTTCGTAAAAATCTTCGGGAACCAGGTATTTTTTTGCCATTTCCATCAGCTCTTCTCCTGTTACGTTTTTGATGGTTGCCATGCTGTCGTAAAAATATTTTTCTGTAAGCCCGTTGAGGATGATGTTTTTCCATCTGCCCATTATCTGGAAAGGCCCATCCAGCTCACCCAGTATGGTACCAATCATGTAATTGCGTACCAGCAGCAGTTCTTCGGCATCGGGTGGCTCATTACGCAACAGCTCCATTTCCTTGTACACTTCGTCAACAGTTGCCCTGCATACATCCACACCCGCCTCGGTACTTATTACCCAACTGCTTTGCTGTAAATGGTTCTGCAGGTAGCTGTATATGCCGTACGTGTATCCTTTTTCCTCCCGTATATTGCTCATCAGTCTTGAGCCAAAAAATCCGCCAAACACATTGTTCAGCACCATTGTTTTCATAAAATCGGGGTGATGCCGGTTTGGAAACGGCCTTGCAATACGTATGGCTCCCTGTACACCATTGGGGTCGTTGCTTACCTGGTATTTTTTTTGCGTTACCGGTTGGGCAGCTATTGGCGCCACGGTATAAGCGGGACTGCTTAAAGCCAATGAACCAAAGTTGCTGTTCAGTTGAACCGCTATATCGGCAGGCATTTTACCCGATACAAAAATTACGCACTGCCCATTGGTATAATACTTTTTATAAAACTCTTTCAGCAGGGTAGTGTTCAGCGCATCCACATCTGCTACGTTGGTATACCTGCCATAGGGATGCTGCTCGCCATATACATACGCATCTATCAACCGGTTGGCTACAAAATCACATTTTTGCAGGTTTACCAGCAACCGCTGCCGGTTGTTCTGCTGGTAAATTTCCAGCTCCATTTCCGGAAACGTGGCATCGGTAATAAGTTCTGTTACAACGGGGAGCAGTTTGGGCAGGTGTTTATTAAGGGTATGCAGCGATAATACCGCCGTTTCATTATAGCAGCTCCTGTTAAAAAAAGCGCCGTAGTACTCAAAATGTTCATTTATTTCAAAAGCGTTTTTTGTGGATGTGCCATTTTTTAAAAGGCTGTTTACCGCACTTGCCACCAATGGCCTTTCTTCAAACCAGTTGCCGGCATAAAACACCATTTCTATCTGCAGCACATCTTCCACACCAGCATCTATTGTGTAAACGGGTACACCGTTGTCTAATGTAAAATGCGTATAAGGTTTCAGCTCCAGGTTAAATTCTATTGCATCTTTAACCGGGGGCGTTATCTTCCTGTCTGTCATTTGATTGTTTCTGTTGTTTTTTAATTCTGGCTGTAATAATACAATGTATTGCAATTGTTTTCTGCAAAAATAATTTTGCTTTCTGCCATAATCTGACCGGCCGTTATTGCCTGGTATCTTAATAACTCCTTATTCATTAAGTCAGCATCGCCCAGCAGTTCGTACATAGCCAGGTTACTTGCCCTGTTCATAAGCCCCATATCTTCAAAGGCAAGCATGCTTTCTGTTTTGTTTTTTACTTTTTCCAGTTCTTTATCGCTTATTCCCTGCTGAAATTTTACAATCTCTTCATTCAATGCTGCTTCTGCGTCTTTCATAGATACACCTTTTACCAGTTTACCTTCTATAGTAAACAGGCCATTATCTGTACTGCCCATATGGTAACACTCAATATTACTGAAGAGGGCTTTTTCTTTTACCAGTGCCTGGTAAAGGCGGGAAGACCCGCCACCACCCAGCAATTCGCTGATTAAATCGGCGGCATAATAGCCTTCATCCAGCCTGCTGCACATATGCCAGCATTTGTACAAGGCATCCAGGGGTACAGCGGCTTTTACCTCAAGGCTGCGGGGTTCTGCCTGCTTCGGCTCCTGTGGCAACTGGCGGTTGTATTTTGTACCCGCAGGTATATCCGCAAACCACTTTTCAGTAAGTTCCTTTACTTTCTCTGTGGTAATATTGCCTGCTACCACCAGTATGGCATTACAGGGTGTGTAGTGTTTGAAAAAAAATGCTTTCACCTCTTCCAGTGTTGTATCTTCCACATGCTTCAGTTCTTTGCCAATTGTCATCCACCTGTATGGATGCACCTTGTAGGCCAGTTCACGCATTTTATGCCACACATCACCATAAGGCTTGTTGATATAATGTTCTTTAAACTCTTCGCAAACGACTTTGCGTTGTACTTCAAGGCTTTTTTCTTCAAAAGCAAGGCTCAGCATGCGATCGCTTTCGAGCCAAAAGGCCGTTTCTGCATTTTCGGCCGGTAACTGGCAGTAATAATTGGTAAGGTCGTTGCTGGTATAAGCATTGTTTTCGCCACCTGCAACCTGCAGCGGGTCATCATAAGTTGGTATATTAATGCTTCCGCCAAACATCAGGTGTTCAAATAAGTGTGCAAACCCGGTCCGGTTGGGATCTTCGTCTCTTGCTCCCACATCATATAAAGTGTTTACCACAACCATTGGTGTGCTTTTATCCTGGTGTACCAACACCCTTAATCCATTGGCTAAAGTAAATTTCTCAAACTCAATCATGCTACAAATGTACAAAAACAACGTTGTATGTGAATTACGGATACCCGTACATAGTGTCAATTTTTATTTATTTATTATACGACACAGACTTTAACGGATAATACCGATGCGGCCTAAAGAATACTCACCGGATTCATATTCACCTCAATCAGCTTAGTATTGCGCCGCAGAATGATTTTTATTTTTGCCTCGCTGTTTTGAAGGATGGTTTTATAAGTCATTATATTATTGCTGAAATTATTGCCAACAGCAATCAGTATATCTCCCTCCAGTATACCAGCTTTTTCGGCGGGTGAGCCAGCTACCACAGCTTCTACTTTTATTTCGTTTTCTTCAAAATATATGGCCAGGCCGGTATAGGCGTAGTCGAATGGTTCTCTGAAACGGCTGTTGGGCAAAAGGTGTACCTCCCTGGCCGGATAGTTGAAAACCATGTTAAAGCGACGAAGCAAATCGTTGCCTACAAGGCCACCTACAAAAGGATACGAAGTAAGGTTAAAAGAATCTGAATACAGGTAGGTGGGCACATTATAAAAGTTGTAGGGGCCAATTTTGAGCCGCTTCATCACAGTAAGCCGCATCTGCAGCTTTCCTCCCACCCCCTCTGCCTGCGTTACCACGGGCTTGCGCCTCGACAGCAATACACTGCTATCTTTAACAAATTGTTCGCTCAGCAGCAGGCAAAGCCCGGCACCGGTATCCATATAAAAATTAAAAGCAAGTTTACGGCGGTCTTTTATGTGCATCCACTGTATGGGCAGGGCCGTAAAAACCGGGTGAAGCAATGCACCGCCTCGTGGATAGGTAATTTTTCCGGGCTGGTATACTTCTACTTCGGTACTGTCGAAGTTTATTTTTACAATGTACCTGCTAAAAAAGGAGTAGCCGATTACGCCGTCTATTTTTTCGCCATACACACAGGTGAGTACACAGTAGTCAAACACATGAAAATTGAGTTTTTCAACATCCAGGCCAGGCAGGTGCAATATTTTATTGAAAACAAAAGGCACTTTTACCACCCCGGCAATACCGGTAATGGTGGTATCTGTTGCCTGTGGCTTTACATTTATTGCAACACAGGTGGCAGAATCTAATGACACACCACCACCGCCGGTATCTAATATAAAATTAAGCGTATCGGGAACATCACCAAACCTTGCCTGCAGCACCATTACACCACCATTGTACATTTTAAAGGGAAATTTTGCCAGCAGTTTTGCTTCGGGCTTCGGCGAAATTTCCTGGGCATGTAAGCTGCAGGCAGTAAAAAGCAATAGTATCAGGCAAATTTGTCGTCTCATGTAAAAGCAGCTATGAATATACAACCTAATGGATGTATTTTTGTTCTTTATTACACAAATGGTTTTTATGGTACAAGATCTATACAGTAAAGCCCTGGCTTTTGAATCGCTTTCGGTGGAAGAAGGCATTTATTTATTTGAAAATGCTGCTTTGCCGGATTTGATGCAGGTAGCCAATGAGCTGAGAAAAATACAGGTGCCACATAATAAAGTTACCTGGATTATTGACCGCAACCTCAATACTACCAATGTATGTATTGCCAACTGCAAGTTCTGCAATTTTTACCGCATTCCGGGCCATGCCGAAGCATACATTACCGATATTGAAACCTACAAAAAGAAGATAGATGAAACCATCCGCTATGGCGGGGAGCAATTGCTGCTGCAGGGTGGCCATCATCCCGGTTTGGGATTGGCTTATTATGTTGACTTATTCAAACAACTAAAGCAACTCTATCCCAACCTTAAGCTGCACTCACTGGGCCCGCCAGAAGTAGCCCACATTTGCAAATTAGAAAAAATGAGCCACCGGGATGTGCTGCTGGCATTAAAGGAAGCTGGCCTCGACAGCCTGCCCGGCCCGGGAGCCGAAATACTGGTTGACCGTGTGCGCCGCCTCATCAGCAAGGGCAAATGCGGCAGCGATGAGTGGCTGGCCATTATGCATGAAGCACATAAATTAGATATTACTACCAGCGCCACTATGATGTTTGGCCATGTGGAAACAGTAAGGGAACGCTTTGAACATTTGGTAAAACTGCGGGAAGTGCAGGCCCGCAAGCCGGAACATGCAAAGGGTTTTATTGCCTTTATCCCCTGGACCTTCCAGGATGTGGATACCCTGCTTACCCGCATACGGGGTGTGCACAACCTTACCACGGCGGAGGAGTACATACGTATGATTGCCATGAGCCGCATCATGCTGCCAAATGTAAAAAACATACAGGCAAGCTGGCTCACTGTGGGCAAGCAGGTAGCGCAATTGTGCCTGCATGGCGGTGCCAACGATTTTGGCAGCATCATGATTGAAGAGAATGTGGTAAGTGCTGCGGGTGCGCCTCACCGTTTTACCAGCAAAAGCATACAGGCCGCCATCAAAGAAGCAGGTTTTGAGCCGCAACTGCGTAACCAGCAATATGGTTTCAGGGCTGTGCCGGAGATGATGGAGGAGCAGGTGATAGATTATTGAAGTGATGAGTTAGGGGTGATGCGTTATAAGTGAGATGAGTTGCACCAACTTTAAACTTTTGAACCTTTCAACTTATCAACCTTTCTGCACACACCAGGTAGTCATACACCGCATACCCTGTACATTGGTGGTTTTAATGGGCTCAAATAATTGTCCGCCCAGTTTGCCGGTATAATTTAAAAGCATGGTTTCATCCACCAGGTAACGCTCTGAACCATCGGGTAAAAGATACCTGCCATTGCCCAATGCGGTAATGTTGCTCTCAATGCCGATTGATGAGGCCAGCCGGCAAAAGAAAAATCCCCCCGGCTTTACAATTTGCCAGCAGCGGTGGAGCATTGTTTCAAAATGTGCTTTGTCTTTTGCAAAATGCAGTACAGCGCTGCTGATAACAAGATCAAATATGGATTGTGTAAAAGGCATGGTTTCAATAGCTGCTGTAATAAAATTTTCCGCAGGTAGGGATGGAGCAAGCTGTTGTGCCATTCTTCTTACCTCAGCAACTGCTTCCTCATTGGTATCCACGCCATATACTTCATATCCCTGCTTTAGAAAATAATACATATTCCGTCCGCCACCACAGCCGGTATCCATTACCGTTTTACAATCTTCAAACCTGCCTTTCAGCAACTGGTCAAAAAGATATATATCAATATTGCCAAATTGTTGGATAAGTTGGTTGCTCATACAGTGGGGTTTGAAGGCTGCAATAATAAGGATTTTAAAACTGTGTTACAAGTTTGAAAATGAACCCAAAAACGCTGATATATTATAAAAAAATGTTAAAGCACCACGCTAAGTGCACAATAAAGCGCAACGGCACATCGTTTGTACTGTGTATATAAAACCCCATTTTATGGAAATATCAGTTAAAAATTCAACATCGGATTACTCTTTACTGCAGGGCATAAAGAACTTTTTAGGGAAGCTGCGTCAGAGTCCTGACATATATCCTATAAAATATTATAAAAAGAGCAGGCGGTTCCGCAGGCATTGGCAAACGCCGTTGGTTAAATAAAATTTTCTCATAGCTGTAATAGTTTAGTTTAAAACCCCGCTTTTTTTTGCGGGGTTTTTTTATACTATCATATTCCGGAAAAATTACATAAATGCGGAAATTACGGCTGCTGAAAATTCAGCAAAAACCCTCTTGACAGTACGGGTATTGTTTTTGTATGTTTACAATCCAAAATCCAATAGTATGAACCTTTTTTCATTTACGGCATTGGCCAGGGTCTTTGGCTCATTTTTCAGCGGTTTGTTTGTCTCAAAAGACAGCAGGGAGTTTAAGCGGCTGAAAGATTTTATTGCTAACTGAACAGGTACTCGATATCTGCTTTGGTTAGTTTTTTTACAAACCCTGTATCATCGGTAATAAGTTCTTTTGCAAGTATGCGTTTGCGTTCCTGCAACTGCAATATCTTATCTTCAATAGTATCCACACATATCATGCGGTAGGCAAAAATATTTTTCGTTTGGCCAATGCGGTGCGTTCTGTCAATGGCCTGTTGCTCCACTGCCGGGTTCCACCAGGGGTCAACAATATATACGTAATCGGCGGCGGTAAGGTTAAGACCCACACCACCAGCTTTCAGCGAAATTAAAAACACCCTG
>JANMDL010000742.1:0-1507 GCA_031376295.1 Chitinophagales bacterium | reverse complement strand
ATATATATATATATATATATGAACTAAAAAGGAAGTTTTGAAGCAACTGCCTGAAAGAATTGATAAAACACTGATGGTAGAGGTTACTCAAGAGCAACTGGACCAGCATAATGAATATTATGAAGTTGTTTGCCGTCTGGTAAATAAGTGGAAACGATTTGGTTTTTTAAGTGAAAAGGAAAGGCAAATTCTGTTGATCCAGTTAAATCGTATGCGAATGGTTAGCGACAGCACTTACATTCTTGATCAAAAAACCAGGCATGATACAAAAATTACAGAATTGCGAACTACATTGGAGGAAATATTTCAGAACAAGGATGAGAAAGTGGTTATTTTCAGCCAATGGGAGCGAATGACACGTTTAGTTGCTCAGGAGTTGGAAGATATGGGCATTAAATTCGAGTACCTGCATGGAGGTGTGCCTGCTGTTGAAAGAAAAAACTTACTAATAAATTTTAAGGAAGATAGGGCTTGCCGTGTCTTTTTATCTACTGATGCCGGTGGAGTTGGCTTAAATTTGCAGAGTGCTTCTGTTCTCATCAATATGGATTGTCCATGGAACCCGGCAGTATTAGAACAAAGGATTGGAAGAATACATCGATTGGGTCAAACAAAACCTGTAACTATAATTAACTTCATTTCCAGAGGAACAATTGAGGAAAGAATGCTATCATTATTAGCTTTCAAGAAACAGATGTTTGAAGGGATATTAGATGGCGGTGAAGATATGATCTTTATGGGCGAAAGTAAGATGAAGCAATTTATGAAAACTGTGGAACAATTGACAGGGGAAGCTAATGATGGAAAAAATATTGTTGAGGAAAATTCAGACTTTGAAGATAATGAACTTATTTCAGAGGAGCAGGATTCTATTCATGAATATATCCCGGTTGGTTTGCAAGAAAGTAAACGGCCAAATCATACTATTGAATCTGTTCAAAACTTTCAATCACCAGTTAGCCCCAGTGTAGTTGATCTTTTAAGAACCAGCATTAATATTTTGGAAAAATTAAGCGAAGCTATTTCAAGCCCGAATGAAGTGCAATCTATGCTCAATCGAATTGTAGCAAAGGATGATAAAACAGGAAAATCATATTTAAAAATACCCATTGAAACGGAGCAGCTTGCAAAAGCAGTTGAGGGTTTAAATACTTTTTTTCAAAATATCAATAGATAAGTTAAGAGGTGGGTATTATGAATTGTAATATGTAATAGATAATCTTTTATCTCCTCAGATGTTGGGTGAAGATGCCTGTTGCGATGAGAATATAATTCAATTCAACAATAACACGTTGTCAGACGCATATCTCATTTTTTAACTGAATTACAGGCAGGGAAATTTTGGAATGAGGCATTATAAATAAAGATATTATTTATATCCTATGCGCGACCTTTCTTCCCACTTCCTTTGCGCTGCTTTTTCATCTAAAAGATTCTCCAATGCATCATAAATCTGGTTTAGCTGTGCATCATGTTCCCCCAGCCGTGCCCTTATCGCTTTTATTTG
>JANMDL010000734.1:0-7449 GCA_031376295.1 Chitinophagales bacterium | reverse complement strand
AGATGATACATGTAAAATAAATTGGTTTCATAAATTTCTTACCCATTTTTAAGGTTAAAAAAGATCAGTCTTTCTTTTTAGATGAAAACTTTGCTGTAATTGGCCGAAGCAAAGGCATAAGTTTTCTGCCCATACGGGTATAAAACTCCTTACTGAACAATTGTGAGTCGTGCATGGCTTTGTAAGTGAGAAACACCCCCAGCGGTGCAAGCACCAGTACACTCAGCCACATTCCGGAAAAAGGTGAAGCGATATCTTCCTTTACAAACTTTTCGCCAAACATATTCAGCAGGTGAAAAATCAGGAAGAAGATGATGGCCACTACCAGCGGCATACCGAGCCCGCCTTTGCGTATGATGGAACCCAATGGAGCGCCAATAAAAAACAACACCAGGCAGGCCAGGGAGAGTGAAAACTTCCGGTGCCACTCAATTTTGTGGTAACGCATTTCTTTCACCTGCATTGTAATTTCATTGCCGCTGAATTGCATCGCCCCCTTGATATTGCTGATGGTATTCATACCCCTGTCCTCTACCTGCACCCTTATAGAATCGGGCAGCAGTTCCTCAAAATTTTTGTGTGTTTTGCCGTCTGCTTTAGCTTTGGCCCAGGCACTGTCGCTGATATTACTGTAATGCAGGTATCCTTTCAATTCGGTATTGATGCGTACGTTAAAACTGTCGTTCAGGCGGCGGATAGAATCTAAGGATTTATCAAGCTGCCGCACACTCAGCATTTTAAAATTCTTGCGGTAAAAAGTATCATTGGTGGATTGTATCTTCAGGGCGCTGAGGTCAAATAATTTTTTATACTCCTTAAAGCCCAGTCTGATATATTCAGTAGAAGTATCGCCCGAATTACCACGCTCCTGGTAGCGGTAGCCGTTCTGCAGGTTAAACTCAAGAAATTTTTTGTCGGCCGATACTGACATAACTCCTTTCTCGGCAACAATGCTGTTGTCCTGCAAACTGCCACCCTGTTCATATATCAGCACATTACGTATTGTTTTTCCATCCGGGTCTTTCTTCCCCACTTTAATGGCGTATGATGGGATATGGGTAAAGAAAATACCTTCTTTCAGATCAAAAGCAGGCTTTTTGTAAAAAATATCATTGTAAAGGGTTACAAACTTCAGTTGGGCAAAAGGTATTACGTAGTTGGCAAAAATAAAGGTGATGCCGCAAAGCAAAACAGCTACCCACATCAGCGGGCGCATAAAGCGCAGTAGCGAAATTCCTGCCGATTTGATGGCCACCAGCTCATAACTTTCGCCGAGGTTGCCAAAAGTCATAATAGAGGAAATCAAAATAGCGATGGGCATAGAAAGTGTGAGCATAGATGCACTTGCATACCACACAAATTGTCCAATGGTGAAAAAATCAAGCCCCTTACCCACCAGGTCATCAATATACTTCCACAGAATCTGCATCATCAGCACAAAAAATGCAATGAAAAAAGTGGCTATAAAAGGGCCAATAAAGGAACGTAATATTAATTTGTCTAATTTCTTTATCACCTGTTCAGGTCAATTTTTGTATGTTTGGTATATGACCGATGGCGCAAAAATAATCCTTTCGGCGCAGGAACTGCAACTGATGTACAATAAGGAGTGGATTTTAACGAAACGTATAGTAATAAGCAAGATTAACAGCCTGTTTGGCAGCATGGTACCGGGGCTTCAAAAGTTGGTGGCGGCACAGCACGGGGTTCCGGCAGAAGTATTGGCCACCAACCCTAAAATACACAAGGGCGAAAACTATCTTGGCCTGCCCTACCTGCTGCTTGATTATCCAGCATTTTTCAGCAAAGAAGGGGTGTTTGCCATCCGTACATTCTTCTGGTGGGGCAACTTCTTTTCTGTAACGCTTCATCTTTCAGGCAAATACAAAAAAATGTTTACCAATAACCTGCGTCAAAATGCACTATTGATACAGCAGCATAACTATTCGCTTTGTATCAATGAAAATGAATGGCAGCATCATTTTGAAGCTGATAATTATATCCCTGCCGCACAGCAAAGCCTGCCCCAATTACTTAACATAATTGATGAAAGAGCTTTTGTGAAGCTGGCCGCAAAGTTTGAACTGTCCCGTTGGAATGAAATGCCCGGCATTGTAACAGCTTCTGCCGTAAAAATGCTGCAAATAGCTACAGATTAATTACCGAGGCGGTGAAAAAGGTCTTTTATCTGGTATTCCCATAGCTGGCTCTGGTCTTTTATTTCCTTTTTGTCAGCAAAATCTTTTACTATCAATATTGTTTGATTCGTAATTTCAGATTTTTCTATAGAAAATTCAAAATACTCTTCTTTAGGCGCATGTGACCAGTGAAAGCGGATAAATTTCGCCTCCTCTTTATCCAGCACATCTGCCATATCGGGAGTACCTCCATTCCAGCTAAAACTAAACACGTTGTCTCTTTCATCCACCTTATCTGCAAACCATTCCTGTAACCCTGCCGGAGTACTTAAAAACTCGTATAAGATACCCGGGGAACATCTTACAGGGTACTCCAGCGTATATAAAACTTTCTTGCTCATCGTTATAATTTACTTATTCATCTACTACCCTGCAATTATAAAAAAAAAATTGACGTGACAAAATATTTGGCAAACTATTTTTGTTTAACGTTTAATACTTGATAATTAAACACAATATGATTTAACCGGCTGAAATTCAGTTAATTATACCTTTTTTTTTGGCTATATATCAGTATTTAGTTAAATTACGTTTATAATTAGTTCTTTTTTAACAGTTCTTTAACTCGAACCAGGTGGCAATTTTTTAACCCCATAAATTAACCGGCTTATGAGTATGCGTCAACTCAAGATTACAAAATCAATCACTAACCGTGAAAGCCAGAGTTTAGAAAAATACCTGCAGGAAATTGGTAAGGTAGAACTTATCAGCCCTGAAGAAGAAGTAAAGCTGGCGCTTCGCATACGCCAGGGCGACCAGCAAGCACTGGAAAAATTAACAAAATCTAATTTGCGTTTTGTGGTATCTGTGGCCAAGCAGTACCAGAACCAGGGGCTTACGCTGCCCGACTTAATCAACGAAGGAAACCTTGGCCTTATAAAAGCAGCCCAGCGTTTTGACGAAACGCGGGGGTTTAAATTTATTTCTTATGCTGTGTGGTGGATACGCCAGAGCATATTGCAGGCACTGGCCGAGCAATCACGTATTGTAAGGCTGCCGCTCAATAAAGTTGGCCTTACCAACCGTATCAGTAAGGCATACTCGCAGTTAGAGCAGGAATTTGAAAGGGAGCCTACACCAGAAGAACTCGCCACCCTGCTGGATATTGATACCGAAGAAGTGGCTGCCACGCTTGGCCTCTCTGCAAGGCATGTAAGCATGGACCAACCCCTGTCGGACGGTGAAGAAGGTACACTGCTGGATGTGATGAGTAACCCCAATGCCGACAGTACCGACTGCGAACTGGAAGTAAAGGCATCACTGCGTACTGAAATTGACCGTTCGCTGGGTACACTTACCGAAAGGCAGAAAGAGGTAGTAAGATATTTTTTCGGACTTGGTGTGGATCATCCGCTGAGCCTGGAAGACATTGGCGAAAAATTTAACCTTACAAGAGAAAGGGTAAGGCAAATAAAAGATAAAGCCATCAGCAGGCTGCGAAGCACCAACAGGTGTAAGTTGCTGCGGACTTATTTGGGAGCTTAGTTTTATTTGGGATGATTGTAAAAGAAAATTTCTCTGTTATTTACGCAGCTTATCTACCACAAGGGCAATCACTTCATCAGGAAAATTATTGTTCACTATGCCATTGCTGTTAGTACAGTTATTAAATACAAAATACTGCATAGGGTCTTCGCTTACCAGCATGGAGGGTTTTACCTCCAGCACTGCCGCAATTTGAAACAGCCTTGATATGGTAATATCTGCCTTATTGTTTTCTATATTGCTAAGTGCCACGCCGGTAATGCCAAGTTCTTTTGCCAGTACTTGCTGCTTCATTTGCTTGCGCTCCCTCCAAAGCCTTACATTGCTGCCCACGTTTACTGCTGATGTTACATCTTCCTGCTTCTTTTTCATACTTAAATAATTTAAAGTGCGGCTTTAAGTAAAACTGTACCTGTTTTAAGATTTTTATTGTCAATATTACGAAATTTGACCTGTTAAATTATAAAAAAATTAAGAAAAGGCATCCCGCCATTTTTAAATACGGTAAAATTACGACTTGGCGATTTTTTTATTACGGGCAATATTTTTTGTACAATTACAAGTGGTGCAAATATTTTGTGGTTGATGGCTTCTTTTGGGAATTGTATTAGTTTTTTATATATCTTTATATTAAATACACTTTTTGTGAGAAACATTTTATATGAAAAAACAATTTCTATTTTTTACTCTTTTTTGTAACAATACCTGCAATTTCATTTATCATTTAAAACATACAAATCATGAAATCTTCACTCGTTATTTTTGCACTATGTATAAGCCTTGCAGCCTGCAATAAGCAACAAGATACAGCAATGCAAACACCCATGCGTGCCCTGCACCAGCGCATAAGTGCAGAGGCTAACCCTTATTTGCAAAAAGCATATTACACCACGCTTACCGGTGCTGAAAAGGCAGCACTGTGGCGGGTGCATGTAAGCGAAACAGCAGCCAAACTTGTATTAACCGGTTTACAAAAAAGCATTATTGAGGAAAGTTACCAGTTGCTAACGGCTGCTAATTTTGAATACGATGCAATGCGCAAATCAGACAAATACATCATTTGGCAGCAAAAAATGCTGGAGGCATTCAGCAGGCCGGTGGCGTATAGTTTATTTGCCTCTATGAATGGTGCAAGTGCAGATGCAGGGCCGGATAATCCTGTTAATCCCGATTGCGGCTGCTCTACAGAATCTAATTGGTGTAATTTTGGTACTGGTGGTACAAGATTTGATTGTGAAAAGACTGGTTGCAAAGTGATAGTTAAAGATTGCGGTACTTGGTGGAATTATGATTGTAATGGCGCCTGTACTATGATAAAGCCAATCAATCCATGGTAATTTAGTCAAAAAAAGGATATGAAGCGGTGGCTGTAAGTATCTGCTTCATATCCTTTTTTTTATACCAATTTTATGAATAAAACGAGACAAAAGTTAGTCACTGGATATATTGTTGCACTTGTAATGGTACTTGGTTTTTTTACACTCGCCAGTTATGCAAATACTTTTCATAACAACTATTATAATTTCGGGTTAAAATTTATTAGTTTTTTTATCTGTGGCATGTTACTGAGAAAGTATTTTACAAAAGAGCAAGCAATACTTGGGGCTCTCTTATATATTGGTCTTTTATTGTCTTTACTTATCCCGTTTACAATATATAGGCTTTATATTACATTACCTGCTTACAGTTTTTGTTGTGTTGGGTTTGCGGCCGGGTATTTTTTCAGGCAACTCAAGCCATTAATGACTGTTGCTGTTGTTTTAGTTTGCGGGGGCTGGGCCTGGGTAAATGCAGCGCATATTTACCCAAATTTTATGGAGGCAAGATGGTATGAAGAAAAAAAAACTTTTAAAACCGATGCCCCCGTAACGGGTCTTTTTGGCAGCGTAACATTGCAAAAGGGCGACTCTGCCGTCAACCTGCCAGCAGGCGGGGGTAAGGTTTATTTAATTGATTTCTTTTTTAACAATTGCCCGCCCTGCCGGGCAAAAGAGCCTTATTTGCAGCAGATAGCCAAAGAAATAAGCAACCAAAATTTTGAAGTGTTGTACGTTGAAAGCGGTAAGCTGGACAGTTATAATACCTATCGCCGCAATTATGAGCGCCTGGGTGGCAAAGTACTGTACGATACACATAATACCTTAATTGACAGCCTTAAAATTGAAGGTTACCCATTTGAACTGATTATTGATAAAAAGGGCAAAGTACGACACATCAATAAAGGCTTTGATGCTAACACGCAGGTGGGCAGCTTATATGTAACCAACACCAAAGGAAAAATACAAAAATTATTAGATGAATAACCTGTTATTAGCAATAGCCCTTTTAATTTTTATAAGCTGCAATACACAGCAAAAAGCAACCATGGCACAAATAAAAGTGGTAAGCGATTCGGTAAATATTGGTACGGTTAAAAAAGACAGTACTGCATCTGCCGTTATTATGATTTATAGTACTGGCCGGGATTCCCTTTGTATAAAAAACATTGGGGTTGATTGCGGGTGCACCAAAGCCGAAATAGCAAATAAATGTATTGCACCCAACGATTCTTCGCTGCTGTATTTGAATTATGATGCCAAAAAAGGCGGCGATTCTGGCAGTTTTTATAAAGCCATTGTAGTACGCAGTAATGCTGCCGAAGAATATAAAGTGATAAAAATATATGGAATAGTAAATTAATCCCTACACCCTCGGCTTCCAGGGAATTTCCTGCACATTTAACAGCAACCCTGCATAGCGGCTCAATACAAACAGGTAATCGCTCAGTCGGTTGATGTATTTAATAACCAGTGGATCTACAAAAAGTTGATGCTCCTGCATATTCACACACAGCCGCTCGGCACGCCTGCATACACAGCGGGCCACATGTGTGGTGGAAACAGCAATATGCCCACCCGGCAATACAAAAAACTTCATGGGCGGCAGTTCATCATTCATGTGGTCAATCTCTCTTTCCAGCAGGGTAATATCCTCCTCCTTTAAATCAGGTATTTTCATCAGCGGTTCTCTCTCAGGGTCGCAGGCCAATGATGAACCGATAGTAAAGAGGCGATCCTGTATTTCCTTTAACACCAAGGCTGTTTTGGAATGCTGCAGGTGATCACTTACAAGACCAATATACGAATTCAACTCATCCACTGTACCGTAAGTTTCAATACGCAGGTGGTTTTTGGGAACCTTAGTACCCCCTATTAAACTTGTTTTTCCTAAATCTCCCGTTTTTGTATATATTTTTAGAGCCATATTACTGCTGTATCTATTTTAATTATTTGTAACAAAGAAAATACAGTTTGGTTGTAACATAAATAAGAACAGGTTTTTTATACTCACTATTTACCCACCACAGTTTAAAAAACACGGCCAACACAAATACCTGAATGTAACAAGTCGAACCCCGAAACTGCATTCTCATACGTTTTCCCCGGAAAACGGGTTCCAAAAAAAATATTATAATATGTTTTTTTAACCTGCTTTTGATAGCCAATGTTTATAAAAGGCCGGGTAAAGCCGGATATGCGGTCGCTATCAGGGTTGTTGATGCGAATAAGCGCAGCGCTTTTTGCAAGCAGCTCTGCTGAAAAATAAAAGGCGGAAAAATTTCTTACCGTTTTATGTTGCCTGGCCCGTTTTCTCAAGCCATGTAACAGCGCAATTCTGCCGAAGCCACAGCATTAATGACCCAGTTATACTGTTTTTGGCCATAAGCATCAATTGAGTCGTATTGCCTGTCGATACCCGGGCCTGCTTTAAGCGCCAATGTAAGCGG
>JANMDL010000716.1:0-3235 GCA_031376295.1 Chitinophagales bacterium | reverse complement strand
TCGGCACATATCAGGATTTTAAACAGGTTTACCAACCCTGGCGCTATGCCAGTTTTAATTTGATGGCAAGTTATGGGCATGATGTAACGCTTGAATTTATTGCGGCTGATTGTAATCAAAACGGGCATTATGGCTACGCATATATTGATGATATATGCACTAGTGCAACAGATAATGCTACGGCTGGGGGTGCAGTATCAATCACCTCATCCGATGCCTGTTTTACCGATGGCTACCAGTTTAGCGGCACCTATACACTGCCACAAATACCCGGTGCCACTTTACAAAGCTTAACAGTAAACCTGCGCCGCAATGGTACCAATGTTGGCTTACCCATCACCACTTCCATAACCAACGGAATCTTTACCGGCATGGTGCCTTACAGTATGCTTACACCCGGCAACAGTTACGATATTACTGCTACAGCAAGGTTTATTACCAACGGGCGGCAATTGGTTGCGTTTAACGAAATAGTTGCAGGTATCAATAACGATTTTAGGGTGCTGGCAGTAAACTGTTGCCAGCCACCACGCACTGGCTCGCCGGGTTTCACTATCAGCAGCGGCATTTTTAGTACCGTAAGGCGGGTAAATGTAGCGGCAACCGATTTACAAACTGCCAATCATTGGTGGGCACTTATGGAAACATCGCAACAGGGCAATGTAAGCGATGCGGCTACCATTGGCCAGGTGGGTGCCATACAATCGGGCATGAGCCTTACCAATACTTTATTTAATATTACCGATAACTGCAAAGCCTATTATATAAAACACGGCATCTGGTTAGATGGATGTTTTCCTTTTCAGGAGTTGCGCCTGCCATTGGATGCCCTGCCGGGCATAACCAATAATTTTAATTTTGAAGACCAGTATAACGAACCTCGCAATGGTTTTTGCCTGGGCGAAGATATTTACCTGGATGCCCGTACCTCCACAGGTTCCGATGCCTACCTGATAAATATATTACGCCGGCCGCACAACAGCAATGCGGCATACACATCGTTTGCAAGCATTGGCCAGGCAAGCGGTAACTTAAGTAACCGTTTAAACCTTTCGCAAATACTGGCTACACAAAACCCGCCTTTATTTTTTGAGGCCGGATATACCTACCAGGTTAGTTTATTTTTAAGCACTGCTATGGGTTGTAACAGTGCTGTTGTAAAAACAGATACTTTCCGGTTAACCTGCTGTACCCAAACAGCCGATGCCAGGTTTGGGCTTACCGGTTCAGCAGGCCCGGCATCTCCCTATACCATTAATGCCAGCCAGTTAAATCAGTTTACAGGGCCTTACACGGGTGCCACTCATCAATGGGTTATTGCATCCAGCCCAAATGCACAAAACGGACCTTTTAACGTATTGGCGCAAACCAATCAAAGCAATTTTACTTTTGCCTATGCACAAACTGGTTTGTATTATTTTGTGTTGCACCGCGTTGTTACAGCCTGCGGCAATTATTGCTATGCAAAAATTATTACAAAAAATGCAGCAGGGTTAGTAACCACAACAGATAAAGATTGCAGCCGGATAAATGAGATATGGAACATTTGCGATGTGCCGGTAAACACCCGTAACAATTGCCGCAATAATACCATTGGCTGGGATGCTGTACCGGGTGTAAGCAGTTACGAAATAGAAATTACATCAAACGATCCCACCTGTTGCACAAGGCCAACTGCGCCGCCTGCAATATTAATCTATACCAGCAGCAGCAATATTTTCAACGTTCCGGCTAATGTGGTAAACACCTGTTTTTCGTGGCGGGTAAGGGTTGTGTGCAGCGGCGCCAAGGGCCGTTGGACCCGACCACTTTGCAATAATTGCAACCCGCTAATTTACACCCCGATAGAAATAATTACTCAGCCTAAAGTAAAAGGGGAGTAGAAAATATTTTGAAAAAATTCCGGTTACGTTTTTTGTGCCGGGATTTTTTTTATTTTCCTTAGAATTTAGTTTTGAGTCTTTAGAAATTAATTTTGGGTCTTTAGAAGGTTTCTTTGTGCCTTTAGTAGCTTTATCGGTGCCTACAGAAGGTTTATCGGTGCCTTTAGAAGGATCTATTATCCTTTAAAAAAACTTACTGCTTCACAAACCGTATTATTTTAAACTGATTATCGCCCATATTGCAACGCATGGTATAACTGCCTGCGGCAAGATTGGCAACATTTACAAGCAAACTATTAAACCCGGCAATCAGCATAATGTTTTGCCGGTTTACCAACCTGCCCTGGATATCAAAAATTGCAAGTTCCATTTTGCCGGCCTGGGCACTGGCAACATTCAATTTAAAATTATCGCTTACAACCGGGTTGGGTGCAATGCTGATGATATCAAAACCTTTAACGGCATTTAGTAAAGCAACCGTTGAGCTGTGCGTTACTTTCCCATCGGCATCCAAAATTTTAAGGCGGTAATAATTCATGCCTGTTAATGGATTGGCATCGGTATAATCAAATGGCTGGTTGCACCTTAAAGCATCGGCAGTAATTGTATTTATGGGTGAGAAATTGCGGCTATCGGCACTTCGTTCCAAAATCATAGTAGCACGGGGTGATGTTACGCAGGTAACTTTCCAGTTTAATAAATGGCTGCTCCCCTGCCTGCGTCCGGTAAGGTAGTTAACAACAACTGGCAGTGGTGTGTTAAACTGGGTGGTATGCAGGTAAAAGCCGCTAAAACCATTTACTGGTATGGTTACTTCCCAAAAAGTACCGTTCCAGAAAACATCCGTATCAAGGGGGTCAATCAGTTCTCTTGCCCCGGTATAATTACCCGGCGTACTGGTGGGCAAACCGCCCGTAGGCGTACCATGAAACTGGGTGACCCGTACATTAGCCCTGGCAGGATCTGTATTGTTCAATACGCTTGTTGGCAATAATGGCCAGGTGGCACTATTAACGGTATTATAATTTACAAACTCCTGGTTGGTAAAATATAAAGTAACAGTTGCCGTTGCAGTTGCAGCGCCGGCTGCCGGTTCAATATCATAATGCCTTTGCACATAAGGCTCACCATTAAAATATTGCTGGGCTGCATCTCTGGTAACACAGGTATTTATTCTACCTGCAACGGGGGTGCCTCCGGAGGGCAAAACCCTTGCAATTAAATCGCACACACTGGTAGCATATAATGTACCGGCTGGTGAAACAGTTTTATTATCACAAACCGCCGTTGCCACAACGCCTGCCAGTGCATTGTTGTAAACAGCCGCAAACTCATCTGCACCCATATCGGGT
>JANMDL010000673.1:0-1766 GCA_031376295.1 Chitinophagales bacterium | reverse complement strand
CTCTTTAAAGTTGATTTTTTCCTGCTTATCGCCTGCTGCCCGAACTGATGATTGATATATAAAGCCATAACGTGGGTATAAAAAATGAATCGTGTTTGGTTATTGTGCCTGTTCGCCCAGGCGACCCGGGCTGTATTCCGCATCTGCCTCCTCTATGCCTGCCAGTATCAGCCGGTAATATTTATATTTTTCAGCAGGGCTGTACCGCTTTGTATTATTATCGTACACAAAATAATTGTTGGCATCAAAAATGCGTGTACCCGGCAATGCCCTGAATCCTGAAAAATTGATAGTGATAAATTGGCGGAGCGGTGCCGGCTGTACCATGGTACTGCCCGGTGGCAGGTTCAGCGGCAGTTTTTGCGTTAATTCAATATCCAATGATTCAGGATAATTGGTTGCCGTATCGTACAGCAGCGAAAACCGTTTGTATGCCGGCGCAGCAGCCGGGTTGCCATTAAGGGTAAAGGAAATGCGCCGCAGGTTACTGTCAGCATATTTCAGGCCGATGGTGTAAGACGATGCATAAACATCCAGTACATTATCAATAAAATCTTTCAGCAGCATGGCACCTGCTGGCGTTGCCGCGGTTCTTGCCACCAGCATGGTTTTTTCAGCATGGTCAATGCTTATTGCAAAAGCAGTATTCTGCATGTATTCCATTTCAGCTTCCTGGTAAAAAAAGTTGTTTTTATTGAGGTAGTACACCCCGTTCTTTTCATACCGGTGAAATTTACCTGCCGAAGAATCGGTATGGTACTGCACCTGCATATCAAAGCCAAGATAGGCTGATGAATCAAACAGTTTGTATACGGCCAGCAGTTCCTGTTTGGCACTGTCTCTCTCAGCAACCGTTTGCGCTTTTACCGTTATACAGGCAGCAATTGCCAATACCGGTACTAAAAAATATTTCTTAACCATATCATTTTGCATTTGGGTTATAGTCCTGTTATTTTACTTTGTATGGAACTCCTGGTTTCCTTAATCGTTTTTATTCCGTCTTTTGTTTCTTTCTTAACCCTTACCAGTGTACCCTCATCATCATACTCGTAAAAACTGGCATAATTGTTTTCATCCAGTTCGCTGGTAAGCCACAGTGTTTGCGGGTCAAATACAAAACTCTTCATATTGGCATTAAAGGGATGTATGCGCAGGTCGTCTAAATAAAACTGCGGGCTTGCAGCCGCCACCGTTGTTTCAAGGCTGAGCAGGTTAGTATTTTGCGGTACCACAAATTCGCCTTCAAACAATTGCCAGCCTTCAATAATTTTCCCGGTTGGCAGCAAGGCTCCAATAGATACAGTATTATTTTTTACAAGCATGGTAATGCCTGTATAACTGCTGCAGTTGCAGGGTGGTCCGTTTTTTTTAACCCATATTCCGGCTACCATCCGTTTATCCGGCGCCAGACTGAATCCATCCAGCAGCACATCAGTTGCTTTCACCTCTTTAGGATTGTAGCAGGGCACAGTACCATAAGCAGGTGCTGGCAGCGTTACATTTTCAGGATACAGGTACACAGTGGGCAGTAATTCAGATACAGCCTCACAGGGCCGTATCCACGATATGGAAAATGCTCCCTGTGAACTTCTTACATTAGTGTATTTTGCTTCCAATGCATATACGGTTCCCTTTACCAGCAGTTTATCATAAAACAGTATATGCATTGGAAGCAAAATACACTAATGTAAGAAGTTCACAGGGAGCATTTTCCATATCGTGGATACGGCCCTGTGAGGCTGTATCTGAATTACTGCCCACTGTGT
>JANMDL010000672.1:0-2160 GCA_031376295.1 Chitinophagales bacterium | reverse complement strand
ACATGCCTGCATCTGGTGACGGATAAAAGAAAAATCAAAATTTACGCTGTGTGCCACAAATACGGCTCCATCCAGCAGCTCATGAATGACAGAAGCTACTTCTTCAAAAGCAGGCGCATCTGCCACCATCTGGTTATTGATGCCGGTAAGCGCTGTAATATAATAAGGTATGTTCTGTTGGGGATTGATGAGTGTTTCAAAACGCTTCAGCATTTTCTCCCCATCATGCAGGTAGATGGCAATTTCGGTAATGCTATGTGATGCCGCATAACCACCCGTTGTTTCAATATCTACAATTGCATAAAGCATTTTGTTACCTGTTTACTTTTTTGGCCGGGGGATTGGGTATTTCAGCTTTTTACTATAACTTGATTTCCCAAAAAACCGAAACTGTCAACTGTCAACTATCAACTATCAACTATCAACTATCAACTGTCAACTGTCAACTACTCCTGTATATTCACCATCCTGCAATTGATATTCGGTCTTTCCCCTTTGGGTACAATCACAATTATTTTATTGGTAATACTTTCGCCAATGCGGAGGATATAACCAGCCTGTGCCTGCACTTTTGTTCCGTCCGATAATTTCACCTGGGTATACCAGGGTTTTGCATTCAGTTTTCCACTTTTAGCCGTAAGCCTTTTACCCGTTGCATTTTTTACGGTAAAATCAGCCAGCAGCGTTTCATCACTATTGGTACCCAGCAATGAATTGCGCATCGGTATTATTTTGGCACAACTGCTGTTGTTGTTTACATACAATATCACTTCATAGCGTTCATAATCTTCGCCTTTTACTTCTTTAGAACGTTCGTTGCTTACATAAAAGCCATATTCGAGGCCATTATTCTTATAAGGCGTATTCTCAGTTAAATCGGCCACAGCCTGTGCATTGCCATTGTAAAAAACAGTCACCAGCAATAAAAAAAGGGTAATTTTTTGACACATCGCTAAATTTTTGAGCAAATCTAATTTTTTATTAGCGTATTTGCAAGGAAATCTTTTACAAAAACCCGTTTTGTGGTACAGGCTAAACAAGGTAAATTTGCAACCATTTTGGATATACAGCAGGGGCCGGGGACAGAACGCAGCAGGCGCAAACCGGCTACAAACAATAAATGATGGAATTAAGTAAAAATTTTGAGCACCAATCAGCAGAGCAGAAATGGTACAGCCACTGGTTAGACCAGGGTTATTTTTATAGTACGCCGGACGGGCGCCCAGCCTACACAGTGGTGATACCGCCGCCCAATGTTACCGGCATCCTGCACATGGGTCATTGCCTCAACAATACCATACAGGATGTGCTGGTGCGCCGTGCGGCTATGCAGGGCTTTAATACCTGCTGGGTACCGGGTACCGATCATGCAAGCATTGCTACAGAAGCCAAAGTAGTGCAGATGCTGCGGGAAAGAGGCATAACCAAAAGCAGCCTGAGCAGGGAGGAGTTTTTACAATACGCCTGGGAATGGAAAGCGGAATATGGCGGCATTATACTGGAGCAGCTTAAAAAAATGGGCTGCAGGCTCGACTGGAACCGTACCAGTTTTACCATGGACGATGATTATTACAAGAGTGTTATTTCGGTATTTATTGACCTGTATAAAAAAGGGCATATCTACCGGGGTAAGCGTATGATAAACTGGGATGTGAAGGCTAAAACTGCCCTGAGTGATGAAGAAGTTATCCGGAAAGAAACAAAGCAGCAGCTTTATTATCTGAGGTATGCTATTGAAGGTACTGATGAAAACATCATCATTGCTACGGTAAGGCCAGAAACGATTATGGGTGATAGTGCTATTTGCGTAAACCCCAATGATGAGCGTTACAAACAGCTTGTTGGTAAATTTGCATTGGTGCCGCTGATTAACAGGCGCATACCCATTATTGCGGATGATTATGTAACAATGGATTTTGGAACGGGCGCTTTAAAAGTTACACCTGCCCATGACACCAACGATTACCAGCTCGGTCAAAAACACAACCTGGAAATAATTGACATACTGAATGAGGATGGCACCTTAAATGAAGCTGCACAGATATTGATTGGTGAAGAAAGATTTGCTGCAAGGAAAAAAATTGTGCAACTGCTGCAAGACGGGCAGTATATGGAAAAAACCGAAGACTACACCAGCGAAGTGGGTTACAGCGAAAGAAC
>JANMDL010000611.1:0-4636 GCA_031376295.1 Chitinophagales bacterium | reverse complement strand
CATTAAAACCATTTATTGACGGAGGCTCGCAGGAACGCAACATGCGCGCTGGAACCGAAAATGTTTCGGGCATTGTTGGTTTGGCAAAAGCTGTTGAATTATGCGCTGAACATCTTGAGGAAAATAAAAAATACATCAGCGGCTTGTTTGATCAACTGCAGGAGAAATACAAAAACAATCCCTCCAGCAGGGAAGACGGGTTGAAGGTTGAGTTTGATACGGATTGGGTACATTTGCGTACCAGCAATACCGAACCCATCATCCGCATATATGCTGAAAGCAATTTTGAAACAACTGCGAATAATATTGCGTTGAAGCTGATGCAGGATATAAAGGAAGTAATGTGATGATATGCTGATGCAATGATGTGCAAATTTGGAAATGAGATAATGGGCAAATAAAAACACAATAATCAGAGTAAGGGTTATGTGTGATGAGTTTGGGTTGTGCAAACGGAAAACGCTCATCGCCCATCGGTCAACGCAAGGCAGATTGGTTTATAAAAATACAAAACTAACATGAGCAGAATATATTTTGACAACGCAGCTACTACAGCACTTGATCCGGTTGTGCTGCAGGCCATGATGCCTTATCTTACTGACAAGTTTGGTAATCCATCGTCTATTTACAGTTATGGCAGGGAAACCCGCATGGCCATTGAACATGCACGTAAAAGTGTTGCAAAGATCCTGAATGCGCATCCTGCCGAAATATTTTTTACCAGTGGCGGTACTGAAAGCTGTAATACTGCCATCACCGCTGCTGTAAGGGATCTGGGCTGCCGCAGCATTATTACCTCGCCTATTGAACACCATGCCACCATGCACACAGTGGAGGCACTTGCCCACAGGGATGAAGTGGAAGTGAGTTATGTTAAACTGCTGCCCAATGGCCATATTGATTTAGATGACCTGGAAAAAATACTGGCCAAAAGCGAAGAGAAATGCCTTGTTTCCTTAATGCATGCCAACAATGAGATTGGTAATATATTAGACATTAATGCCACAGGCGAAATATGCCGGCTGTACAATGCTGTTTTTCACAGCGATACGGTACAAACCGTGGGGCATTTTCCATTCGACCTGCGCAACACACCTGTACATTTTGTAACGGGAGCCAGTCATAAATTTCACGGACCAAAGGGGGTTGGTATTTTGTATATAAACGAAAATGTGCGCATCAAACCCTATATTAATGGCGGTGGGCAGGAAAGAAATATGAGGGCTGGTACCGAAAACCTGTATGGTATTGTGGGATTTGCCAAAGCGCTTGAAATGGCTACTGAAAAACAGGAGGAAGACAGTGCTTACATTGGCACACTAAAATATTATATGTATGACGAGCTGAAAAAAAACATACCCGGCGTTTCATTTAACGGCGATGTGCTGGGCAACAGTTTGTATACAGTGTTAAATGTGAGCTTTCCTAAAACGGAGAAGAGTGAAATGATGCTCTTTAATTTAGACATTGCCAGCATCTGTGCCAGTGGCGGCAGTGCCTGCACATCAGGTGCCGATGCAGGCAGTCATGTTATCAGGGCAATCAATAACAATCCCAACCAGGTAGCTGTTCGCTTTAGCTTTTGCAAAAACAATACAAAGGCAGAAGTGGATGAAGTGGTGGCCAAACTAAGGGATATGATTTAAGGGTTAAAGCAATACCCGCAGCAGCAGGGCAAAGCCATTGTCTTTTTTAGGGTTGTCGGTAATCTTTACAATATGCAGACCCGACTGGCTCCATATCTTAAAAATATCACCTTTTTTCCCCTTTGTAACCTTAGTATCCATTTCGGGCAATAAAACACCCCGTACAAACCAGCCAAGGTCGCCACCCTTCATGGCAGAAGGTCTGTCGCTGCTGTACACCGATGCCAGCGATCCAAAGCTGTCGCTGCCCGATTTTATTCTTGCCATTAAAGCCGTCGCAAGGCTGTCGGCAATGTTTTTTCTGAAAGTAGAAGTATCTATCAGTATATGGCTTACATGATAAAAAGTATTGGGCGCCTTCATCAGTATTTTCACCAGTATATTTTCATTTTTAAACGGGCCGTATACTTTGCCCACTTTCCCCCTGTAAGCCAGGCTGTCGGCCTTGCCCATAAAGCTGCTGGTACTTAATACCGCCACCGTATCAATTTTAAAACGCTTCTTCATTTTAAACTTCACATAGCCGATGGGGTCGGTGGTGGTTTCCAGTTCCTTCTTCATTTGTGTAAGCGATTGTGCCATAGCGGTATTGCAAAACAAACTTACAGCTAGTAAAAATATCATCCTCCTGATCATTCCAAAAATTTTGGCAAAGGTAGGAGAAATGGGGGAGTTGGATGCTGGTTGATACGTGGAGCCGTATAGTGTAGTGTACAATATGACAGAAAACAGTTGAGAGGCTGATGACCGGTGAGCATTAACCAATCGGCAAAAGCTGGTAATGCTTCAACTGATACCAATTGTAATTCAATGCCGTTAAGTGGAGGATTTCTGCATGTTTCTCTTTTATTTTCATTTTTTATTAAATAGATTTGAGCAGTAATCAACATCAAGTGTATGAAATTTTTTCTTTGCCTCATTAGCATATATGCCTGCAGCACAGCCATGGCACAAAAAAAACTCACTTCGGGCGGTAAATTAAAGCCCGAACAGGCCGTGATGGATATACGGCATTACACCATCAGCCTGGATGTGAATATGGCAGCACAAAGTATAAAGGGCAGTACGGTTATAGATTTTGTGATGGCCGCACCTGCTAAAACACTGCTGTTTGACCTGCTGGATTCGTTTGACATCAGCGGCGTGCAAGTAAATGGAAAGGCTGAAGCATTTACTTATAAAAATGATATGATAACGATTAATCTTGCCAATGAACTGCCCGCAGGCAAAGCATCGGTTACTGTTGCGTATGGTGGCAAGCCGCATGTGGCCATCCGTCCGCCATGGGATGATGGCTTTACCTGGACCAGGGATGCAGCAGGCAACCCGTGGATGGCAGTAACGGCCGAAGGTACAGGTGGTAAAATATTCTTTCCCTGCAAAGATCATCCGTCGGATGAGCCCGATGATGGTGCCGATATGATTATTACGACCGATAAAAAATGGGTAGTGGCAGGCCCGGGGCTTTTACAAACAACAAGCACAAAAGGCAATAAAGCTGCTTATCACTGGAAAACCAATTACTCCATCAACAACTACAGCATTGTTTTTAATATTGGTAAATACAAAGTAGTGAGCCGGGAGTATACCACTATCGCCGGCAATAAAGTACCCATGCAGTTTTATGTGCTGGAGCAGGATGTAAGTAAGGCTGAGCATCACTTAGATGTGTTTGAGCAAACAGCCAGGATACAGGAAAAATATTTTGGTGAATATCCATTTATAAACGAAAAGATTGGCATTGTGCAAACACCGCACCTGGGTATGGAACACCAGACGATGAATGCATATGGTAACAAATTTAACTACAAAAAAGTAGGTGGTAAAGATTTTGACTGGCTGATGCACCATGAGTTTGGCCATGAGTGGTGGGGTAATAAGGTAACAGTAAAGGACTGGTCAGATTTCTGGATACATGAGGGCATCTGCAGTTTTGGTGATGCACTGGCTACAAGGGAACTGGCTGGTGAGCAGGCTTATCTGGATGGATTTAAGCAATCATATTTTGGTATTGAAAACAAACTGCCGGTGGTACAGGGTAAGGATCTGGATGAGGAAGCTGCTTATATTGGCGATATATACAGTAAAGGGGCTTTTTTTATGCATACACTCAGGTTTGTTATTGGCGATAGTATTTTCTTCCCGGCTATAAAGTTGCTGGCTACCGACCCTGCTTATACTTACAACAACCTGGTAACTACTGCCGATGTGCAGCAACTGTTCAGCAAAAGAGCGGGTATTGACCTGCAGCCATTATTTACACATTGCCTGTACACCAACGATAAGCTGGAAATACTGGTAAAACGAACAGCCATGAATGTGTATGCCATCAGCCTGAAAAATATTGATATGCAATTGCCCGTGGAACTGATTACTGATGCCGGGAAACAAACAGTGAGGTTGGGGCGGAGATCAATTACCATCCGCTCAAAATCATTACCCGTTATAGACCCGGAAATGTATTACATGAGCAGGGTGACTTTTGAATAGTTGATAATTGATAACCAATGTAGTTGACGTAATAAAACTGCTAATCCCGAAGGGATGGTATTATTATAGAAAATATACCAAAGAGTAGCCAGAACCCCGAAGGGGTGACTGCTTGTAATCGCAGGAAAACGTTAACCAAATTGCATTTAATTAGAAAGTAGAGTATTAAACGTTTAGAAGGCTATAAACTCGTCTAATTGCTGCTCAATGGCTTTAATGGTACCAGCATCGGTAAGGTTACCGGCTTCATCCATCAGTTTGTCCACTAAACTTATGGGTAACCTGTTGTGGTGTACCATCATTTTTATGTGCATTAATGAGCCGGTAAGGTGTTCCATACCACGCAGGTTGCCTGCACGGCCGGTGGCCACACCAACCAGTAATACTTTTTTGTTCCACCAGGCATTTTTTATATCACTGTTGTCAATCAGTAGTTTCAATATACCCGGGTAAGAGCCGTTGTATTCCGGCATTACAATGATAAATTTTTGAGACGGCAG
>JANMDL010000027.1:0-5719 GCA_031376295.1 Chitinophagales bacterium | reverse complement strand
CACTTCTAAAAGTACCCCATCCGCTTCAAGATTGTTCAGGTACTGTGGGGGAGTTCCTCCAAAAATGGGATTTGCCCTGTACTTTTCGGCCTCATATTTAAATTCAAAATAAGTATTCATGCCCTCATCCATCCATGGGTGCTCCCTTTCATTGCTGCCAAGGATTCCATAAAACCAATTATGCCCCACTTCATGCGTTATCAGGCCATCAAGGCTCTCCTGTGTGGCACCTGGTTTTGTAATCATGGTAACGGTTGGATATTCCATACCTCCTGAGTATTCGTTTTCCGGCCCCTCCACAGCTTTCACCGTTTTATAAGGATATGCACCCGCTATGGCAGAATAGTATTTTACCGCATCTTTAATAAAATGGCTGCTGTTGTACCACATCACCCCGCTTTCGGGGTGATGAAAAGCAAATACATCAATGGTATTTCCATTCAGCTTTAGTGTATCATATTGTACAAGTAAATCTTTGCAGGCAAACCAGGCAAAGTCGTGTACCCGTGTTTCTGTAAAGTGCAGGGTTTTACCGCCTGTATTATAGATGGTAGCAGGCAACTGCATGTCAAGCCTGTTAATAGCTGTTTCCAGGTAATTTTTGCCCCGGTTTTTAGCAAGTACACTGTCCAGCATGCTGCGGTTGGCCATGCCTGATGTTTTGTAAGCCTCCAGTTCAGTTGTGGTTTCAAGGTTGCCGGTAGCTGCCACAACATAGGCTGCTGGTAATGTTATGCTTACATCAAAACTACCAAATTCACTGTAAAACTCACCCTGGTCAAGATAGGGCATAGGGTGCCAGCCTTTGCGGTCATATACAGCTGGTTTCGGATACCATTGTGTAACCATGTAGTAATTGCCAACATGTCCCATCCTTGAAAAATAGTCTGGCAATTTTGTGTAAAAAGGGGAGGTAATTGATACCTTTTCACCCGGTGCAACTGGGGCAGGTAACAGTATCTTTACAATATCAATATTAACCGGGTCTGGGTCAATTGTTACCGATTTGCCACCCACTTTAAAATCAAGGCTGTCAATATATCCCCAGCCGGTAAAACGCTTCATCTTATTTCTCCTGGTATTGTTGCCGGCTATCTGCCGGAAGAGGGCTGTGTTGCTGTTTTTGTAAGCATTGGGCCACAGGTGCATCCAGATAAAATCAAGTTTATCGGGTGAATTGTTGATGTATTCGATTGTTATAAAACCTCTAAGGGTATGTGCCGTGTCATTCAGTGAAACCTGGATATTGTAATTAACTTCCTGCTGCCAATACTCCTGTGCAGTAAGGGTATGCAGGGCAAGCATAAAGGTAAATAGAGATACAATTTTTTTCATATTTGCAAATATACCTGATACGGCAATTTATCAGGCGTTTTGGCCATATTACCAATAGCCTGCAAAAAAGCCCCGCTTTATGAGCAGGGCCTTAATTCAGTTTTTTGCAGCAGCTTATTTATGCGCTTCAATTTTTTTAACAAAGTTTGATTTTGGCTGTGCACCCACTAATTTATCCACAACCTCTCCGTTTTTAATAAACAGGATAGCGGGGATGCTGGTGATGCCATAGTTCATAGATACTTTGGGGTTATGATCTACATTAACCTTACCTACATTTACTTTGCCGTCATATTCTTTTGATAATTCTTCAATAACCGGGCCTATTGCACGGCAGGGGCCGCACCATTCTGCCCAAAAATCTACTACAGTAAGTTTATCTGAGTCCAGAACTTCTGCCTGGAAATTTACATCTGTGAATTCGTGTGCCATGATATTTTATAAAAGTTTATTGTTTAATGTTATGAAAGATTGCAAATTTACGCCCATTCTCTGTAATATGCTGTTATGACATATCCACAGGATGTTATAAGATACGGAAACTGTCAAATGGCAGTTTTTATGCGATTTTGTCGGTATAAAATCCGGGTTGGTTAGCCGCAATAACAAACCGGCCTGCACTTTTTATTGTGCAGACCGGTTGCATATTACTGTTTTTATGGATGTTGAGTTTATTTTGCCTGGTGCTTGCCCGGGCGTTTTTTCCTCATTTCCTTCATTTTTTCCTTCTGTTCAGTTGTTAAAATGCTTTCCATTTGAGTTTTGCGCTCATTTTTAAGTGCCATCAGTTGCTCTTTGCGTTGTACCCTGTCCAGCCCCTGATTTTCTTTAATGCTTTTAAGCCTGTTTTTGGATGCTTCATGCCCGGCTTTTAATTTTGCCACCTGGTCATCAGTCAGCTGCAGGTTGCTCTTCATTTTATCCATGCGTTTGGTAAAATGCGCTTCGTTACGGACTTTTTTATCTGCTTTAATTTGCGCCAGTTTATTTTTCTGCTCACTTGTAAGCAAGCCCTGTATCCTGGTTTTTTGTTCTTTCCGCAGTGCTTCCTTTCTGTCACGGCTTTCTTTTACTGTAATGCCTTCGTTTTTGTTCAGCTCCTGCATACGGACTTTGTACTCTTTTTTTATGGCACCCGCCTGCTTTTTCTGATCTTCGCTTAAATTGAGCTGCTTCATGGCATCGTGCCGCTGGTGTTGCTTGTGGTGCTTCATTTTTCTTTCCACCTGCGCATCAGCCGAAAATACTGCCAGGGTAAAGGCTAAGGCAGTGAGCATTATTTTTTTCATTTTTCTTTTTTTAAATGTTATGAAAGATAGACGGGGTGGGGAGGTGGAGGTTTAAACAGGAAATATAATAAAATGTTAAAGCTTTTTTGGAGTTATTGTAAACAGCTTATTTCAGCGTGGTAACCTGGTTTTCAAACTTCCAATTTTTTTTTTGCGCTGCAGCCCCTACATTCGCAATCCGAAAAAATAAACAGGTTATAAATCTAAACAAATAAGTATATGTCTTTTTCACAGCCTATAGCACAAAAGCTGAACATCAAACCCAGCCAGGTACAATCGGTACTCGACCTTTTAGAAGAAGGCTCCACCATACCCTTTATTGCCCGCTACCGCAAGGATACTACCGGTGGATTGGATGAAGTGCAGATACAGCAGATACAGGAGGAGTCAAAATTTTTAAAAGAGTTTACTGAGCGTAAAACCTTTATTGAAAAAACAATTACAGAGCAGGGTAAAATGACGGAGCTGCTGCAGGGTAAAATTGATGCGGCCGTAACCATTAGTGAGCTGGAAGATATTTACCTGCCCTACAAGCCCAAGCGTAAAACCAAGGCGCAAACAGCAAGACAAAATGGGCTGGAGCCACTGGCCATGCTGCTTCTGGAGCAGAAAGATATTGATGTGCCGGCAACAGCGGCAACATTTATAAACGAAACAGTTAAAGATGCAGAAGAAGCGCTGCAGGGTGCCAGGGATATTATTGCAGAAATGATGAATGAAGATGCTGTGGTAAGGGCAAAGCTGCGTAAAATGTTTGAGGAGGAAGCCAAGGTGCAAACCAAAGTAGTTACCGGTAAAGAAACCGAAGGCATCAAGTTTAAAGATTATTTTGAATTTAGTGAACTGGTAAGCAGGATACCCTCACACAGGATACTGGCAGTACTGCGTGGTTTCCTGGAAGGTTTTTTGCGCCTGGCCATTGAGCCACAGGAAGAAGCTGCACTGGAAATGCTGGAAGGGCTGTATGTAAAAGGAATGAGTACTTGCAGCGAACATATAAAAAAAGCTGCCAGAGATGCCTATCGCCGGCTGCTGCAACCCAGCCTGGAAACCGAATGCAGAACAGGGCTGAAGGCAAAGGCAGATGAAGAAGCCATAACGGTATTTGCCGAAAATCTGCGGCAGTTGCTGCTGAGTTCACCATTAGGCAGCAAGCGCATATTGGCCATTGACCCGGGTTACAGAACCGGCTGCAAAGTAGTGTGCTTAGATGAAAAGGGCGACCTGAAAAAAAATGACCTGATCTTTATACATGAGCCGGGCAAATTGTATGATGCAGAACATAAAATAAGGGAACTGGTAAAACAATATGAAACTGAAGCCTTTGCCATTGGTGATGGTACAGCCGGCCGGGAAACCGAGCAGTTCATCAAAAAACTGCAATTGAATCTGCCGGTATTTTTAGTAAACGAGGATGGTGCATCGGTATATTCGGCCAGTGAAACAGCGAGGGAAGAATTTCCGGATTACGATATAACGGTAAGGGGCAGTGTAAGTATTGGCCGCCGCCTGATGGATCCTTTGGCCGAGCTGGTTAAAATTGATCCTAAAAGCATCGGGGTGGGGCAGTACCAGCACGATGTAAACCAGTTCAGACTGAAAGAGCGGCTTGACCATACTGTGGTGAGCTGTGTAAATAGTGTGGGCGTAAACCTTAATACGGCCAGTAAACACCTGTTGGCTTATGTGAGCGGTATTGGTGGTACGCTGGCTGATAATATTGTGAAATACAGGAACGAAACCGGCCGCTTTACCAGCAGGCAGCAACTGCTGAAAGTACCCCGGCTGGGTGGCAAAGTATTTGAGCAATGTGCTGGCTTTTTGCGCATACAGGATGCTGAAAATGTGCTGGACGAAAGTACTGTACACCCTGAAGCATACCCGGTGGTGGAGGCCATGGCTAAGGATATGGGTGTGGAAGTGAAGGAGTTAATTGGCAAAGAAGAATTGCTTAAAAAGATAGAAGCCAAAAAATATGTGACAGAACAGGTAGGAGAATTGACGATTAAAGACATCATCACAGAGTTAAAAAAACCCGGCCTGGATCCACGAAGCGAAGTGCAGCAGTTTGAGTTTGCTGCCATTTATAGCATTGCCGATGTAAAAGCCGGTATGGAAGTGCCGGGCATGGTGACTAATATTACCCGTTTTGGTGCTTTTATTGATATTGGTGTAAAGCAGGACGGGCTGGTGCATGTGTCGGAAATTTCGCACAAATACATAACCGACCCTGCCGAGGTGCTGAAACTGAACCAGAAAGTGATGGTAAAAGTGGTGGAAGTGGATGAAGTGAGAAAACGCATTGCATTGTCTATCAAGCAAACGGAACTGCCGCCTGCCAGGTCGCAAAACCAACAGCAGGCCCGCCATAAACCCCATGGTGGCAGCCCGCAGCAAAAGCCGGATATACAAAAGGAGCTGCCAATGAATGATGCGCTGGCCATGCTGAAGAAAAAATTCGGGAAATAAGAGGTAGTGCAGGGAGGGATTCAGAAATATAAATTAAACCGGGCAGGGGCGCAATTAATCTGCTAACTTTAACTATGGAGCAGCAAATAAATGACGAACCGGCAAATGAGTCTATGCTGGATAAAAGCTACTGGAACGGCCGCTACCAAAACGGTGAGACAGGCTGGGACATGGGCATGGTATCGCCACCCCTTAAAGCATATATTGATCAGCTTACAGATAAAAAAGTGCGTATACTCATTCCCGGTTGTGGTAATAGTTACGAGGCCGCTTACCTGCTGCAGAAGGGGTTTAAAAATATTACCCTTATTGACATTGCGCCAGTATTAGTGGGGCAATTGCAAAAACAATATCACGGAAATAACGGTATTACTATTTTGTGTGGCGACTTTTTTGAACACGCCGGTCAATACGAACTGGTACTGGAGCAAACTTTTTTTTGTGCCTTGCCGCCTGTATTAAGAACTGATTATGCAGTTAAGATGGCGGAACTGATCAGCCCCCGTGGTAAATTGGTTGGCTTACTGTTCAATAAGGAGTTTGAATCAGCAGGGCCACCTTTTGGGGGGCAGAAGCCTGATTATACGGCTCTTTTCAGCCCTTATTTCAATTTTGTTGTTTTTGAG
>JANMDL010000571.1:0-4089 GCA_031376295.1 Chitinophagales bacterium | reverse complement strand
GATAGTGGAGCGAACATTTTCCTGGTTCGAAAATGACCGCCGCTTGTGCCGAAATTATGAACTGCTAATGGAAAATGCAGAGGAAATGGTCAAACTGTCCGCCATAAAACTTTTATTGAATAAAATTTAAACAGGCTCTTATTACGGTTTATTTTAAGTTTTCTTATTAGTGGATTTGAATAATGAAGATATAAAATTTCTTAACACAAATAGGCAGCCCATTTAAAAGTTGAATTTGTATTGGTATTTTAAAAAATACATTGCAGTCAGTAAGCAAAACTTTTAACCCGCAGTGTCCCGCCGGTTAGTTTTTGCTGAATTGAAATATATTATGGCGGAGACATAGCGGCGAAGGTCATATATACCGATGAAAGGATCCCGGCCTAAGGTTGGGACGATATAGCTATGAAAAACTATTGCTGGTATTTCAATTACATCAACCAACTTATTATCCTCACAAAAAAGCCCCGAAGTTTCCTCCGGGGCTTGTATTTAATGAAAAGCGATGATTAATCCTCCTCCACTTTGATTTTACCTTTCTGCTTGGCCATTACTTCCTCTGCAATGTTGTTGGGTGCAGGGCTGTAGTGACTGAACTCCATGGTAGAAGATGCACGGCCTGAAGACAGTGAACGCAGTTGGGTTACATAACCAAACATTTCGCTCAATGGCACTTTGGCTTTAATAACCTGCAGGCCACCTTTGCTGTCCATACCTTCCAGCATACCACGGCGACGGTTAAGGTCACCCGTTACATCACCCATGTACTGGTCCGGAGTAATTACCTCCACCCTCATAATGGGTTCCAATAAAGCAGGTTTGGCTTTTTTACCACCATTACGGAAACCGGCTTTGGCACACAATTCAAAACTCATACCATCACTATCCACCGCATGGAAGCTACCGTCAAACACCCGTATCTTCATGCTCTCCATGGGATAAGCAGCCAGTACGCCGGTACCCATTGCCGATTCAAAACCTTTCTGCATAGGGGCAACAAATTCACGGGGAATACTGCCACCAAACAGATCGTTTACAAACTGGTAATTTTTCTCCGGGTTCTCTTTTTGCCACTCTTCATCTACGGGGCCTATTTCAAAACAGATATCGGCAAATTTACCACGGCCACCGGTTTGCTTTTTCAGCGTTTCACGGTGCTCAATACTTGTCATAAAGGCTTCTTTGTAAGCCACCTGCGGCGCACCCTGGTTAATTTCCACTTTAAATTCACGCCTCATCCTGTCAATAATTATCTCCAGGTGCAGCTCACCCATACCACTCAAAATGGTCTGGCCTGTTTCCTCGTCTGTTTTTACACGCAGCGTAGGATCTTCTTCTACAAGCTTGGCAATAGCCATACCCATTTTATCAACGTCGGCCTGTGTTTTAGGCTCAATCGCCACACTAATCACCGGCTCGGGGAAGGTCATCGCTTCCAGCACAATCGGGCTGTTTTCGTTACAAAGTGTATCACCGGTTTTAATGTCCTTAAAACCAACTGCTGCACCAATATCACCCGCCTCAATATAATCAACCGGGTTTTGCTTATTGGCATGCATCTGCATAATACGGCTGATGCGCTCGTTTTTACCAGTACGGGTATTCAATACATAGCTACCAGAATCCAGGCGGCCACTATAAGCCCGGAAGAACGCCAAACGACCCACAAATGGATCAGTCATAATCTTAAATGCCAGGGCACTGAATGGCTCCTTGGGATCGCAATGACGCAATACCTCTTCACCAGTATCAGGGTTGGTACCTTTGATGGCTTCAATATCCATTGGGCCTGGCAGGTAACGCACAATTGCATCAAGTGCCGTTTGTACCCCTTTGTTTTTAAAAGAAGAACCACACATCATCGGGATGATGGAAATGTCAATCGTAGCCTTGCGGATCGCTTCATGAATTTCGGCTTCGGTAATCGTATTAGGATCATCAAAGAATTTTTCCAGCAGCTTTTCATCATAATCAGCTACAGCTTCAATAAGGTGCTGCCTCCACTCGTTTACTTCCTCCACCATATCTTCCGGTATAGGCACTACTTTGTAAGTCATACCCTGTGTGGCATCTTCCCACACCATACCTTCCATTTTAACCAGGTCAACCACACCTTTAAACCCATCTTCAGCACCAATGGGTAACTGTAAAGGCACGGCTTTAGCACCCAGCATTTCTTTCACCTGTTTTACCACGTTTAAGAAATCGGCACCGGCACGATCCATTTTATTCACAAATCCAACCCTTGGTACTTTGTATTTGTTGGCCTGGCGCCAAACTGTTTCGCTCTGGGGTTCTACACCGCTCACAGCGCAAAACAGAGCCAGTAAACCATCCAGTACACGCAGCGAACGCTCCACCTCTACGGTAAAGTCCACGTGACCTGGGGTATCGATGATGTTGAATTTATATTGCTTGGTATCTGGTGTTTTAGCACCCTGTACTGTTGGAAAGTTCCAAAAGCAGGTGGTAGCAGCCGAGGTGATGGTAATACCCCTTTCCTGCTCCTGTGCCATCCAGTCCATTGTAGCGGCGCCATCATGCACTTCACCTATCTTATGGTTTACACCGGTGTAGTACAGGATACGCTCAGTAGTAGTGGTTTTACCGGCATCAATATGTGCGGCAATACCAAAGTTCCGTTGATAACGTAAATCAGCCATTGTATTTAATGTTTATATTTTTAAAAATGTATTTGTGTAACCGGCAGTGGTAACTTTTTCCATCATCGTTGTGTCACTCCCTTTTGCCTTTGTATCAATATTCAGCTAACTGGGTAATGTACCCTGCGCTGTGCCCGTAGATTTGAGCTTTAGATATGATTTTTACACTCTCATAGTATGCCAATTCAACCTGTTTCCGTACCCATTTGTACTGAAAACCTGCAAAAAACAGGCTTTTGGCGCCGCAAAGGTAAGGAATTTTATTCAAAATCCATACAATTTACGACATTTATGAGGTCTGCTGCATGCCAGGTATTCAGCCATTACATATTACAGTTTATTAAATACCCCGGGCTTATGAAATAATAAGATATGCCCGGGCCATGCAATATATTTTTTAAAAAACCGTTAGCGCCACCGAAACATTACATTAATGAAGCTGATCCGCTTTATTCTCGTAATAATTTTTTACCACAAAAACTTCAAGATGAAGAAAAATCTCATGCCGATTCTCCTGCTGGCAGCAGGAATGTTTATGTATTCGTGTAAAAAAACCGATGCTGTTAAAAGCATTGGGGAAACAGCAGCCCAGGGTGTTCCCGGTTCCATTGGTGCCAGGGATACCGGTGACAGGGACGATGGTTGCGAAGCTACTGTTGTAAACCTTATCGCCGGGCAAACCATTAATGCCGGTAGTGTAAGTGTAAGCAACGATGCTTATTACATTTACGTAACCTACAGTACCAGCAACGGGTACACCCTTAAAGAAACACACCTTTATGTGGGAGATTGTGCGCTTATTCCAACAAATAAGCCAGGAAATCCTATACCGGGTCAGTTCCCGTATAATGCAACGCATAACAATATCAGCACCTACACTGTTACAGTTCCCATCAGTGCAATCCCGGCAGGAGCATGTGGTTGTATTGCGGCGCATTCAGTAGTGCAGAAACTGGGTACATCAGGCCAGGTGGTGGAAACACAAACCGGCTGGGGTCAGGGTACATTAATTAACCTCAGCGGTGGAAACTGGGGGATGAAGTTTGACTATTGCAGTTGCATCGGGCTGTAAGTGCATCATATAGATTCAACAATTTAGTTTATACCGGCCCATAGTGGCCGGTATATTATTTTAACGGCACTTACCCTGGCAAATAAACTGTATGCCTATTTACCGCTTCCCGCCGCAAAATGCTTAATCCTGTATCTTTGCCCCATGAATTATTTTGAATTGTTTGAAATACCCATGAGCCTTAAGATAGATAAAAGCCGGCTTGCATTGAAGTATTTTGAACTGCAGAAGAAGTTTCACCCCGATTTTTATACCCATGCCGGCGAAGTAGAAAAAGCCGAAGTGCTGGAAAAATCGTCGCTGGTAAACAAGGCTTTTAAAACCTTTCAAAACCCCGATGAAACGATAAAGTAC
>JANMDL010000550.1:0-2303 GCA_031376295.1 Chitinophagales bacterium | reverse complement strand
TCACCCGCCCGGTACGCACCTGGAACTGGTGAAGATAAATTTTATGCACCTGTGGCTGCTGATTAAAGATGCCTGGCGCACTAATAACATAGCAGACAAGTTTCGCATCTGGTATAAGCCTACAGGCTGGCGGCCCGCTGATGTGGCTGCAAAATTTCCTGTACCTAAAATCGAGGATGTATACAATTTTGAAAAGTACCAGCCCCGCACTTCTCCTGCATTAAATGTGTGGAGCTGGGTACAGATATTGACTATGCTGCTTTTTATCAGCTACCTCTTTGGTAACCTGGCCAGTATTGGCAGCCCTGGTATATTTTACTACGGTGGATTTATTTTTGCCGGGGTGTATGCTTATACCGAACTGATGGATCGTAACCCTTATGCCATTTTTTGGGAAGCAGTAAAAAATATTTACGGTCTGATGATAATTTTTAAAACCGGCGACTGGTTTGGTATCAGCAGTTTTTTTGCACCTGCACCATATTTAGTAGCTGGCTATTTTGTGATAGCCACATTAGTTACCGGGTGGCTTGTACTAAAGCATTACCGGGAAGACAGCCGTTCAGCATCTTTTACTTTGCAGCAGGGATAACTTAGTATTTCATTGCCGGGCAGCCGGTTCCGTTTGAATTTACTTTGTTCCCAAATTTATATACCAGTCCTGCAGATGCACTGTGATACCGGTCATCTTTTTTTGGGTTGGCAGCCTGGCTGAATCCATCTAAATAATCAGTAAATGTAAAGCGGTAGGCCGTTTCAAGATTCAGCGAAAAGCGGCTGGAGATGGGATACTCTGCACCAATGCCCACCGGCACCACCGCAATGGCCCTGGGTGTACCCTGCGCCACATCTGCAATAAGCCCTGCGGCCACATCGCTGCCATCGCCAAAAATGGTAGTGTTCATCCTGCTGAAATCGGGCTTTACTTTAATGAAGGAAACACCTGCTCCGGCAAATACATAAGGCATGATGCCATAATCGTCATAATTTCTGCCACGGATATTCCAAACCAACTGGCCCGTAAATTCTTTAAGCGGTGAGCTGAACATAAAGCTTCTTTGTTTGCGCCAATCTGGACTGTTATACCTTGCCTCGTCGCCTTTTAATTTTGAAAAACTCATGTTGATGCGTGCTGCCAAAAAATGATTGATGGGTTTTTTGGCAAACAGGCTCAGCCCGAAGGAGGGCGTTTTCCAGGAGCCTGTACGTTCAGGTGTAAGGTCGCCCTGGTAAATAAATACCCCACCATTAATACCCACACTCATGTCTTTGTAAAACTGTGCCCCGGCTGTGGCGCTGATGAATAAAAGGACAATGGTACTGTCAACGATTCTTGTGATTGCTTTCATTAAAACTGTATTTTAAAAGTGAAATAGTCTTTAACCGAAAGCAGTATTTGGCAATAGTTTACAAAGGACGGAATACTGTAGTTTGATGTATTAACGCACTTGTATAAGGCAGATTGTTTGGAAAAAGTTAAAGAAATGATAATGAATGCTTGCAGGTGTATTTTGGCGGAATTTTTGTGCCACTGGGTATGCAGGGATATGCCGGGTACGCAACGGGATAGCAATTCAAAGTTGACAAGTTGATAAGTTGACTGGTTATGTACTCTCTGAATTACTGTTAACAGTCACCTTTCAACTTTTCCTTTGCGCTCTCTTTGTTTTTTTCTGTGTTTCAGTGCTGTTGCCTGTCCCGCATTTAGTTGCAGGATGGCATACAAAAAGCTGTGCAGCAGTGTGTATTTACTCAGGCAATGATATTGCCAGCGCTGCTTTTGTCCGGCAATATAAATCTTGCTTGTTCAATCCCTCAATTCCTCCGGCAGCAAATGCTGCGGGCAGTTTTGAAAGCAAACAGGCCGCACCCAGCGTTTTACGGCATCAATGCCCACGGCAGTAAAGCGGCTGTCGGTAGTGGCAGGGGAGGGGCCGCCATGCACCATTGAGGCACACACTTCCACGCCCGTTGGTACACCATTGAATACGATGCGGCCAGCCATTTGTGCAGCAGTTTGCACCAGATCGGCATGAGTTTCAAAATCGGCATCTGTTCCCATCAGTGATACAGAAAGCTGACCACCCATACAGGTAAGTGCTGCAACCAGTTCTTTTTTATCGCTGCATTTTACAAGCAGTGCATAGGGGCCAAATACTTCTTCGTGCAGCAAAGGGTTTTGCAAAAATGTTTTTCCGTTTACTGTTGCCAGTGTTGGTAGTGGCTCCAGTTCTTCGGGCTCAACCACAGATTGGCTGATAACAGTAACGCCAGGCTGACCGGCTGCTTTATTCATTTTTTCA
>JANMDL010000546.1:0-1816 GCA_031376295.1 Chitinophagales bacterium | reverse complement strand
GCGCACGTTGCGGCCACTCCACAAAACAGCAGTGGCCGGAGTAGAGGCAATCTTCCACGCCGGCATTAACGGCTTCCTCCTCATCCTTAAGGCGGTACAAGTCAATATGGTAAACAGTTTGGCTTGATGCAGCAAGGTATTGGTTGATAACAGCATAAGTTGGGCTGCTCACCACATCTTTAACACCCATTACTTCGCAAAGCGCATGGATAAAAGTGGTTTTGCCTGCACCCATATCGCCTTCAAAAGCAAGCACCTTTTTTCCTGCTGCCAGCTCAAGCAATTGCGCTGCCGCTGCCTTTATTCCGGCTATTGTAAAAATCACTTCCATACTGCAAATATATTTTCCATCAATGGTAAATGGAAACATTTATGCTTATCTACTTTTGCACAATGCAAAAAGTAGCCTGGAAGGTAGAGGGAATGACCTGTTCCAACTGCGCACTTACCGTCTCTAAATTTCTTCAGAAGCAGGGAATGCAGGAGGTAAGCGTAAACCCTATTGACGGGAATGTGTATTTTACTGCCGAAGGAACCGTTCCGGCAGCTAAACTACAGGCAGGTATAGAAGACCTTGGTTATAAAGTGGCCGGTACCGGCGAAACTGAAATAAAAAAACGTTTTCTCCCCAATTACAAAAGCAGGTTTTTCTTCTGCCTCTGGTTTACCATCCCCCTGCTGGCACACATGCTGCCCTCGCATATCCATTTTTTAATGAACCCACTGGTACAACTGGCACTCACCCTGCCCGTATTTATTGTGGGCATGTATTTTTTTGGCAAAAGTGCTGTAAAAAGCCTGCGCAATGGCATGGCCAACATGAATGTGCTGATTGCCCTGGGTGCCCTTGCAGCTTTTATTTACAGCTTAACGGGTACTATCCTGCAACTGGGGCCTGCCTACCAGTTTTATGAAACAACCGCTTCCATCATCACATTGGTGTTCCTGGGTAATTATTTAGAAGAAGCCAGCCTGCAGTCTACCCAAAGAGCCATTAAGTCGCTGGCAAAATCGCAGTTGGTAATGGCCAATATGATTGCTTTTGACGACCAGCACCAGGAACAAATATTTCCTGTTGAAAACAAAACCCTGCATGTGGGCGACCTCATACTTATCAAAAGCGGCGAACAGGTACCTGCTGACTGCAAAATATTATGGGGCGAATGTACCGTAAGCGAAGCCATCATCACCGGCGAAAGCAAGCCACTGTTCAGGCAGAAAAAAGGGCTGTTGATTGGCGGCAGCCACCTTGAAAACGGTACAGTAAAAGCACAGGTAACCGCAACGGGTATTGATACTGTACTCTCCGGCATATTACAGATGGTAACTGCTGCGCAGGGCGAAAAGCCTCCCCTGCAGAAACTGGCAGATAAGATAAGTGCTGTTTTTGTGCCTTTGGTGGTGGGCATCGCTGTACTCACCTTCCTGGTTAACTATTTTGGGTTTGATATCAGTGGCGGCAATTCGCTACTGCGTGCCATTGCGGTGCTGGTAATCAGTTGCCCCTGCGCCATGGGGCTTGCCACACCCGCTGCTATTGCGGTGGGCCTGGGGCGTGGTGCCAAAAGCGGCATTCTGTATAAAAATGCTGCAGCGCTGGAAGCATTTAAAAAAATAAAGCAGCTGGTGTTCGACAAAACAGGAACACTTACTACCGGCAGCTTCAGCATTCAGCAGTACCATGCAACAGGTGTGAAAGAGGCTGAATTTAAACGCATTGTTTTTTCGCTTGAAAAATACTCCAATCACCCGGTGGCAAAATGTATTGCCACAGCATGGAAAACCACCAATGAAATAAAATGGAAAAAGGTAGAGG
>JANMDL010000486.1:0-13593 GCA_031376295.1 Chitinophagales bacterium | reverse complement strand
AACAAAAAAAGTAAGGTATCTTGATAAATTAGTGGATGAATTAGCGAAAGGAAAGAAGATTGAAAAAATTTTAAGAACTGCATAAAAAGCGAATGACGGTCAACACGACAGAAAGAAACAGAGCCTGTAACACCAGGCCGGCATTCAATGTCAACCTACCTCACCACAAAAGTTTTCCTCTCCGGCCCCACACCCGTAATGGTCAAACTCTTCCAGTTTTTGGGCAGTACCGATTTTATTTGTTTGATGCCCAATGGTGTAATCTCCAGTCCGCCAAAGCCCATGAGGATGCTTTGCACAATGCCGCCTGCACCGGTTGCAAAATAGGGGTTGGTACCACCCTTTGTTTCGGCAATTACCCTGAAGGGTGGGTTAAGGTTGGGTATGTATGCATCTTTAAACCAATGATAGGCTTTTTCGCTATCACCCAGGCGGGCATACAGCAAACTGAAAATGGCCTGTGTCATGGCAGGGGTGCCTTCGTCTGGTATGCGGCTTTCGTAATAAGCCAAATCTTTTTTTATCATGGCAGGGTCAGTAACTTCTTTCAGCGGGTAACTCAGCAGGTTTACATCTGCCTGCTTAATACCTTCTCCTTTGTAAGTAGCATGTTCTTGGGTAGTGCCGTCCGCCATTTTAAGAATGGGGATATTATTGGCCACAGTCATCCAGTCAGCATCAGGCGCAATGCCTAAAAGCCTGGCAGCTTCTGTAGCATTTTTAAGCGTGGCTTTGGCAGCAGCATTGGTAAAAGCGTTGTTGTCCACGTTTTCTGCCCACTCATCAGCAGCCACCACATTTTTTATATCATACTGGCCAGGGCCGTTACGTTCCACACGGCTTGCCCAAAAATCGGCCACACCACTTATAATTGGCCAGCCTTTTTCACGCAGCCAGTTTTTATCCTGTGTTACGCAGTAATAGTTCCATGCTGCAATGCCCACGCAGGCAGTAATATGGTGCTCAAAAGGGCCGCTTAGTGCCCACACGGGTGTTTCTTCCACACCAGTCTCTGCACTTTCCCAGGGAAACATGGCACCCTTGTAGCCCTTGCTGAAGGCGTTGCGTTTGGCTGCTTCTAACCGCTGAAACCTGTATTCTACCATGCTTTTAGCAATCTCCGGGTGAAGTACCAGTACTGAGGGGAACATCCACAGTTCCGTATCCCAAAACACATGGCCATTGTAACCCAATCCGCTCAGGCCCATAGGCGAGGGGGAGAATGCCGTGCCTTCCCTCGAAAAAGAATACAAATGGTACAGCATGCTGTGTACATCCTGCTGGCTCTGGTCGTCTCCTTCAATCACAATATCACTCTTCCACAAATCGGCCCAGGCTTTTTTGTGAAACTGCAGCAGCCTGTCACGCCCCTCTAATTTGGCAAAAATGGTAAGGCGTTCAGCTTCATTCAGCGGATCATCGTGATGCGCAGAAGTAATGGAAGAGCCAGCAATGGAAAACCGGTAGCTTTCACCCGCTTTAATGCTGCGGGCAAACTTCATCAGGTGCATATTATTGTCCCACATTTCATGTATTACCCTTGGCTCTTTGCCATGTGCTTCGCCAAATAAAAAAGTATTGGAGGCACACATCAGCAGTTTGCCAGTGGGGCTTTTGGCCGAAGAAGTGAGTAAACTGATCACCACATGCGGCCTGTCAATTTCGTTGTAATAATTCTGTACATCCCGCAGTGCATCCGGCGCTTCCATCACACTGGCACTATTGATGTTAATGTCTTTTTTTGCCGTAACGGTTACATCCATCAGCACCGTAAAGGGCAACTGCCGCAGCGAATAATAAGTGTAAGATACCGTGGCTTTGTCGCCATAATCAAATGATGTAGTAAAGCTGGCCTGCTTCATATCCAGCTCCTGTTTCAGGTTCTGTACTGTTTTGCCTTCCATGCGGCGGCCATCAATATCCAGCGTCATGTTCAGCAGGTTAAAACTTTTAAGGAAGTTGCTTACACGCCCACGCCCATACTGGTCATAAGCACCTGCCAGTACCACGTCCTTAATTTTAAATGGCTCCGGTGCCGATACAATACCAATCATGCCATTGGCCACCGTAACACCATAATAATTGGAGGGGTCAATTTTGGAAGCAGCAATCTTCCATGGGTCAATAGCCTGGGCGGATAGTAAACTACTGATAAAAAATGCAGTAACAAATGATGATAATTTATACATAAAAACGTTTAATTTGATTTGAGCCTTATCCGCTGCGCCAGCGAATTTAAGAATAAACCAATGATTATTACTCCAAGAATTACTTCGGTGGCAGTGAGGCTTCTGGCCAATGTGGTTATTGGTACAATATCGCCATAGCCTAATGTAGCAATGGTAATTGAACTGAAGTACATCATTTTAAAAAAGAGATTAAGCCTGTCCTGGTTTTCAACAGGTGAGTTGGTGAGCCCCAGTGCATAAGATTTAAGATTGAGGGTGAGATTTTCTGATAATGGTATTGTTAAACCTGTGTGATGTACTTCATTCCCAGAATAAGAACTATTCCCATAGTGAAAAGTCACAATCTTATTCTTCCGGATTTCGTTTGTAAATACTGATTTTATGTTTTTTTCTTTATGTTCGACAGGTATATTACTTTGTACAAAGCGAATTATTTTAGTTTTTGGGTCAAGATAAGATATTTTTTTTGCACCAGGGGGAATAGTTCCACTAGAATTAGCAGGAATTGTTCCATTGCCGCCACTCTTAACCAAACTAGTATCATAAACATGAATATTAGGCGTACTTTGTCCCGATTCTGGTATGTCACAACTTGGGTAGGTGGTAGTTGAGTTTGGGCTAAAAGCATACGAGTCAGAAAGTAAAGATGGGAAAAAAAGTTGCGATGATTCTATTATAGTAAAATATTTCATTGATTCATAATTTTTAAATCCACTAATCAAATTACTCTGTAAATCAGTTGATAGTTTTGCATATCCTGTGCGTGGAGTTTGGTAAACATAATAAGCACCGCTAATGGTAAAAATAAGTTCGCTCCCCTGTAATACAATATTTGTTGCACTGATATCATCAACATGAAAAAAAATTGAATCATCAATTACTCTTACTAAATCTCCATAATTTTTTTCCACAAACCTCGCTTTCATGTTTTCTTTCAGCTCCAGAAGTATAGCCTTCTCCAACTCATCTTCATTCTCTCCATTTGTTGCGGCGTATTTCTCAAGGTGTCTTGTATTTTGGTAAAAATTATTAGGCATAAATGTATAGCCTGTAGCAAAGCCAACAATGGTTAAAATATAGGCTGTCAGATAAAATAGGGGAGGTCTGCTGATGAGCCATTTCATAGCTGTTGATTTATTATGGTTAATTTGATATCTATTGAAGATTTTTGCAGGATATTATTATGCTACCCAAACCAGTATCTCTAACAATTTTAAAAAATTAGCACATTAGCACATTGGCATATCAGCACATTATCAAAAACCCATACGGTTCCACTACTAAATACTCATCATCATTGCCCACTGCGTATTCTTTACTGCTCCAATGGTCATACAGTTTCTTTGGCGCATTGCCTTTTTCCTTAAAAGCATACCAGGTAAGCCAGGCCGGTTTGTCACTATAATTAAAGATACAGAAAATCCGCTGTTCATTAAGCGACCGTACAAATGCGGCTATATGAATATTATGCGGATAAATCCATAGCAGGTTGTTGTAATCGGCAAAAGCAGTCAGTTGGTGGCGTATGGCAATCAGGCGCTGTGTGCCTTCAAATATGGTATGTTCAGGAGTACCGGGAGCTTCTTCTGCAAGTATATGCTTTTCCCAGTCAATAACCGGGCGATGCATCCAGCGGTTATCGTAGCTTTTACCAGTGTCAGTTAAATAGCTGTAATCGTTGATATGCCCTGTTTCATCACCGTAAAAAAGCATGGGTATGCCGCCGCCAAAAAAACTATGCGCCTGCATCAGCAATATTTTCTTTATCGATAAGTCAATATTGGCTGTATTGTTTTCCTTCAGTGCTTTTTCCAATCCGCAGAGCGAAGCCAGGGAGCCGCTGATACGGGCATCCTGTGTTTTTGGGTTTACCGAAAACAAAGCACCTGTTGCCGGCGAGCCATCATACACACCGGAATAGTACTCTTTTAAAAACCTCCTGTGTTCATATGGGTTATAGCCTGTGGCTGCAATCATGTAATCATCGTAACCCAGGCCAATATCATCGTGGCAGCGGGTATAAGTGATCCAGGTAGTGCCAAATGGCTTTTGTAAAATCAGGGGCTGGGCCTCCATCATCACCTGCACTTTACCCGTGGCCAGGGCATCCCATTGCAGGGCCATATTGGTGGCGCCATAAGCCACATCACATTCTTTAGCAGTATAAGCACCCGTGCCAAAATAATTCAGTATTTCTTTTGGAGCCACAATAGCTTCGCCCAACAGCGCCGTTCCGGGAGTGGCTATCTGCACACATTGCTTTATCAACTGCAGTATGGTATGCGCCTGCGGCAGGTTCTGGCAGGCAGTACCCAGTTGTTTCCAGATAAATGCCGGGGCATCAATGCGCAGCACATCCACACCCAGGTTGGCATAAAAGAAAATGGTATCCAGCATTTCTACCAGCACAAGGGGATTGGTGAAGTTCAGATCCCACTGGTAATTATGAAAGACCGTCATTACCCATTTGTTGCATTCGGGTATATAAGTAAAACTGCCCGGGGCAGCTTCAGGAAAAATTTCCGGCATGGTTTGCTCAAACTGGTCGGGCAAACTGCGGTCGTTGTACATGTAGAAATAATCCTGGTAATCAGTATCGCCGTTTTTTGCCTTTACTGCCCACTCATGGTGGTGCGATGTGTGATTGAGTACAATGTCCAGCATCAGGTACATGTCTTTCTCTGCCATCTGTTGCTGTACAGCCAGCAGGTCATCCAGGCTGCCAAAGCGTTTATCCACCTTTCTGAAATTACTCACTGCATAGCCACCATCACTCTCACCTTCGGGACTTTCAAATATGGGCATCAGGTGCAGGAAATTAACTCCCAGTTTTTCGAAATAGGGAAGTTTAGTAGCCAGGTTTTGCAGGTTGCCGCAAAAGCGGTCAACGTAAAGACTCATGCCGGTAATTTTGTTGCTGAGAAACCAGTTGCCTTTTTTCAGTTTGGTCTCGTCTCTCTGCCGGAGCAATTCAGACCGGTTACCGTGAGCAGCATTGATACGCCTGAGTAATTGCTCAAACATGGCTTTACTGCCAGGGATTGCTTCATATAATTGATTGTACAGGCCGGTTACAGACTGTATATTTTCAGTAAACCTTTTGTTGTAAGCCTGATCAAACTGTGTATTGCTGCCAGTGCTTTCTAAACCATTGGTTCCTTTCTCCTGTATGATAATTTCGTTGAGCAAAATTTCAGTTTAATTGAATATCTGGTTGTTCAGGTGTTTAAAAGCTTCCATAGCACCCATATATTCGCAGGTACGGGCACCAGCTTTATTAGCGTTTGCCACTACCTGCTGCCAATCTGCAGCCTGCATGGCATTAATAACTTCCGGCGATCTGCTGCTGAGCTGGTACAGCAGTGCGCCAACAAACGCATCGCCAGCACCGGTGGTATCTACCGGCTTAATATCAATGCTGGGAATAATACTGGTGCTGCCCTTATAGCCCAGCATCGTACCTTCTTTACCAAGTGTAATGGCAAACACGGCTGTAGTTTTTTCTGAAAGCAGGGTAGCTGCCTGGGGCACCGATTCTGTGCCGGTAATCAGCATGGCTTCTTCATCGCTCAATTTAAAAAAATGGCAATGCTGCAGAAAATACCAGCTTTGCTCAATAAAAGTTGCTGTATTACCAGGAAAAAGCAGGTGCCGGTAATTGGGGTCAAAGCTGATAAAGATATTTTTTTCAGCCGCATTGTGCAGCAAACTTTTGTATGCCTGTTGCAGTGGCCCCGGTAAAAACCCTGTGGCCGAACCGAAATGCACTATCGAAAAATCATCTAAGTTAATACCGCTTATTTCTTCTTCACTCAATTGCCCATCGGCACCACGGTTAAATACAAAGTCTCTTTCACCATCTTCCATCAGCGATACAAAGGCAAAAGTGGTAAAATAATTTTTATCCTGCAGCATCCATACGGTGCTTACACCAAAGTCCTTCATCACCTCCACCAATTGTTTGCCAAAAGGATCATTGCCCACTTTGGCGGCCAGTTCCACCTGTCCGCCCAGGGCAGCAATGGCTGCAGCCACATTGGTAGGAGCGCCGCCGGGTTTTTTTAAAAAGTTTTCGCCTTTGGATAATGATGCCCCCTTGTCGGTGCAAATCATATCTATCAAAGCCTCACCTATGCAGAGAATTTTTTTCATGCTATAGTTATGTTATTAATGTGCGCCACCCATTGCCATTGGAGCATCGGTTTCAGGTTTACTGCTTTTTATCCGCATGGTTAATGCAGCAGCAATTATTAAAAATACAGCAGCAAAATAAATAGCATTAACAGGCTCTTTACCCAGCAAGCCATTAAATATTCTGCCAAATGTGAGTGAATAAATAAACATGGGTATTACAATCATCATGTTTATAATGCCCATATACACGCCATATCTTTCTTTGGGAATACTATTTACCACCAGCAGGTATGGCACACCCATCATACTGGCCCAGGCAATGCCAAAGCCTATCAGCGGAATAAATACGAGGTACTTGTTTTCAACCTGCGGAAATGTAATAAGGGCAAGTGCTGCCAGTAATAGACAAACCGTATGTACCAATTTTGCACCGTACTTTTTAGCATACCAAACCAGGATGAAAGCAAATATAAAAGTTACAATATTTGTCCATCCGCTTACAAGTCCGCCCCAGCCAACAGCTTCTTTGTATACTTCGTTGGCGGCAGAACTGTCGGTTGTTTTAAATATGGTTTTAGCAATGGTAAGATCTTTATAATCCCAATAACATTTAAGCGCAAACCATTGAAATAAGTATACTGCAAAAAGCCGCCACATATTGGCAGGCATGTCTTTTACAGCGTGGCCTATTTCGATAAAAGGAGTAAAAATATTGTTGCGTTGTGATTTTAATACTGCCAGCTCTTCTGCCGTTGGCGGTATTTCGGGAGTTGTTTTCATGCTCCACCAGATACTGCCTATGCTGCAAACAGCCCCGAAAAAGAAGGAAGCATACACCCAGTAAGGAATCTGGCTGCTGCTGCTTCGGTTTAAAAAAGGAACTAATTGAAAAAGGAACAGGGAGAGCGTGGCAAGGGTTTGCCCAAAGCCGGTAAAAAAACTTTGTGCCTGAAAGCCGGTTGGCTGTTGCGACTTGTCTAATTTATCAGCCACAAAAGCCCTGTATGGTTCCATTGCTGTATTGTTAGCTGCATCTAATATCCACAGCAGGCCAACCGCCATCCACAATGAGGAGCTGAAAGGAAACAGAAAAAGACAGATACTGCAAAATATGGCACCAATAAAAAAATAGGGCTTGCGTCTCCCATACCGGGGATGCCAGGTACGGTCGCTCATAGCACCAATAATGGGCTGTATCAGCAACCCTGTTACCGGCCCTGCAATTTGCAGAATAGGCAAATCGCCGTTTTCGGCCCCCAGGAATTTATAAATAGGGTTAACAGCATTTTGCTGTAAGGCAAAACTGTACTGAATGCCAAAAAAACCCACATTCATATTGATGATTTGCCTGAAACTTAACTGTGGCTTGGTAAAAGTCATATGCAATAGTTGGTTTTATTGCCTGTAAATTATAGTAAAATATGCAATAACAGTAATTCCCTTACGGCCTGTTTAATGCAAACGGTTGTTGTTGAGAAAATATAAACAGTAAAATGCTTTTTTTCAAAAAAACAGGCTGGCAAAGGGTTTCAAGTTGTGCATTCAGATATACACAGCAAACGGTTTCGGTATGCATGCTTCGTAAAACGTAGTATTTGTTGGCTGCAGATGATTACTTTAGCCAGCAGTTAGCGATTGCATGCTTGCTATAGCTTTATACAGGCAATGGGGTGTTTGTTTTACTGATTTTATAAATCCTTATAATGCAAAAAAATAAATTATTACTTTGGTCTTTAACTGTTGCCCTCAGTGGGTTTCTATTTGGGCTGGATGTGGCTGTAATATCCGGGGCTGAGCAAAAAATACAGGCTTTGTGGAATTTGAGTGATACGCTTACCGGCACAGCCGTGGCCATGGCATTGTATGGTACCATCTTTGGCGCCGGTTTTGGGGGGTATTTTGCCGACAGGCTTGGCCGCAAAAAAGCATTGTTCTGGGTGGGATTGTTGTTTTTTGTATCGGCAGTTGGTTCAGCCCTTGCAAATGATGTGTATGTATTTATGTTTTTCCGGCTTATTGGTGGCTTTTGTATCGGCGCATCTTCTGTGGTATCCCCTTTATACATTTCTGAAATTGCCCCGGCAAAAAAAAGGGGCTTCCTGGTTGCATTGTTCCAGTTCAATATCGTATTTGGTATTGTAATCGCCTATGTGTCCAACTATTTATTTCAGCGTACCGGCAGCCAAAACGATTGGCGCTGGATGCTGGGTATTGTAGGCATTCCTTCCCTGATATTTACAGCGCTTACCACTTTTATAGCAGAAAGTCCAAGGTGGCTGGCTTTGATAAAGGGCGATACCGAAGCAGCCCGTAAAGTACTGGTTGAAATTGACCCGATGGCTGCTGATGCTACACTGGCAGCAATTATGCAAACTAAAACTGAGCGCAAAGAGCATGTGCTGAAAACCCTATTTTCGGGTAAATACCGTACTGCGCTGCTGCTGGCTTTTTTAATTGCTTTCTTCAACCAGTTGTCGGGTATCAATGCCATTATTTATTATGCACCCCGTGTATTTGAAATGACGGGGCTGGGTAAATCAACAGCGCTGCTTTCTACGGCTGGCATTGGAGTGGTGAACCTGGTTTTTACCATGCTGGGTCTTGCGCTTATCGACCGTTTTGGCCGTAAGCTGCTGCTGTACATCGGCTCGGTTGGCTATATTATTTCCCTCACGCTGATGGGGCTTGCTTTTTACAATGAAGCTTTCAGCGGTATGACCATCTTTGTATTTCTATTCATTGCCTCCCATGCCATTGGACAGGGAGCGGTTATATGGGTTTTTATCGGAGAGATTTTCCCCAACCGGGTCAGGGCTTCGGGGCAATCGTTTGGGAGCCTCACTCATTGGGTTTTTGCGGCCATTATTGCCAATGTATTTCCATTGCTTGCAGCAAAGGTTGGCGGTGCCGGTATCTTTTTATTTTTTGCAGGTATGATGGTGCTGCAATTGCTCTGGGTAAGGTTTATGATGCCGGAAACAAAGGGCATTGCACTGGAAGATATGGAGATAAAATAACCCAAACCCTTTGCGGTACAAGTGTTGCTGGGTTTTTTGATTTACAGGTAAGTTGTGCTATGGGTATCGGATGCTCATATCGCTCAACCAGTAATTAACTCCATGCATGGGGCCGGGAGTAATGTGATGACGAAGCAAAGCTTGTTGCACCAACAACAAAGCGTTTTTGGCAGATTTAACAAAAGCCCAAATGTACCGGCCGAATACCCTCGCAGGCAACCGGGGAGAATTACCATAAAATTAATACAGGCATAAGCTGCAAGTCAATAACCCGATATGCAAATAGGGTAGGCGCCCGGCACAGGTTCACAAATCCGCATATTACATACATGTTTGAAAAACAACGAGTTTTAATATACAAAAATAGTATATATAACGCCGGTTGAATAAATTATATGGCTCAATACTGGCTGTATTTCATTTGACTATTTGTTTGATACGCCCGGCATTTACACCCGATAAAACTGGATAAGATTATCAAAATATTGGAATATTTCAGTAAAAAACTGTGTGCCGCCAAAGCGATTTTAGCATAACACAAAGTAAAACAGCTACACAATATTATAAGCAGGTTTTCGTTTGTACAAGACTGATTGTAATCAGACAGTTACTTATTAAACCAAATAAACAATAATTCAACTTTACCCCGCAAACTGAATGAAGGCAAGAAACCAGCTTCTGCTCATTTTTCTCACTGCTATTATTTTATTAGTAGCCACTACTTTTGTGCTGCTCTCTGCCATTAATAAAAAAAACAATGTATTACTTGAGGCGGGGTATTACGATCTGGAAAAAGAAGCTGGCAAGATAGTTGCCATGAAATCCAATGTACTCGAAAACTGGGTGTACGATAATTCCTTCTGGAATGAACTGGTAACTACAGTTAAAAAGCAGGATACGGCCTGGGTTACTGAGAACCTGGTTTCCTGCATGAGTAAATTTAACGCTGATCATATCTGGCTGGTTAATACAGACGGGAGCCTTTTTTACAATTCAGCCGGCACTAATGGCGTAGCAGGTGGCAACCATTTTTTCATGCAGCTCCCTCTATTGCTTGATTCATTACAAAAAAATCCTTTTAAACATTTTTATGTTCAGCATAACAATGAAACAATAGAAATATTTACTGCCCCCGTACAGCCGGGCAATGATGATAAACGGACATCAAAACCTTTAGGGTATTTTATTGCGGGTCAGCGAATAAATGCAGGATATCTAACCAGCCTTTCCAGTCTTTCAGTAAAAGATGTTTACAAGTTACTGCCTGTGGAAGCATTAAGCAACGACCGCATTGTTAAGGAAAATTCTCTTGTTAATCATTACATTCAACTCCACGATTTTTATAATCAACCGTTAAGGCTCATCAAGGTGAGCAAAAAAATGGAAGCGCTTAACACGTATAAAAAAGACCTGAGAAACTACCTGCTGATTTTTATCAGTGTTGTACTTGCAATAGGCCTGATACTTTTCCTGTTCTTTAAAACCCGCATCATATCTCCCCTTAATATGCTGTCGGTATCACTGGCTAAAAAGAATGACAGCTTTCTGCAGAAGCTGAAACTTAATAAAAATGAATTTGGTGAACTGGCTGGTTTGATATCTGACTTTTTTTTACAGAACGAGGTGCTGAAAGAAGAAATTGATACCAGGGTGAAGTCAGAAAATACGCTGAAAAAAACTGCCAGTGAGCTGCAGAAAGCTACTGTTGACAAAATAAGGGCAGAGCAGGCTCACCTTGCAAAAACGGAGTTTCTTTCCACCATGAGCCACGAAATACGAACACCTATCAATGGTGTTATTGGAGTATGTAATTTACTGATGGAGGAAAAACTGACCAAACAGCAAACAGACTATGTAAATATCCTTAATTTTTCCTCCCGTCATTTATTATCTATCGTTTCAGACATACTGGATTTTTCAAAGATTGAATCGGGTAATTTTCAGTTTGATAAAACATCATTTGACCTGAAAAAAACCTGCCTTAATGTAATTGAATTGTATGAGCCGAGGGCAGGTGAAAAAAATCTTGAGTTATTTTTTGAACCTGATGAGAATACTTCGTTTTCCCTGTATGGCGACAGTGTAAGGCTTTGCCAGGTGATTACAAACCTGCTGAGTAATGCCATCAAATTTACTCATAGCGGCAGCGTAAGCCTGTGTTATAAAACAATCAGTGAAACAGGCTCTCATACTACCATTCAGTTTACTGTTAAAGACACGGGTATTGGAATAAGCAAAGATAAAATTGATACTATTTTTGAAAAATTTACCCAGGCAGACAGCAGCACTTCATCCAATTATGGTGGAACCGGGCTTGGGCTTACCATCTCAAAAAAATTAGTAGAACTGCAGGGTGGCAAAATGCATGTTAAAAGTGAGCCTGGCAAAGGATCTGAATTTATCTTTTACCTTTCGTTTGAAAAGCATGTGTATGTAAACAGCTTGCCTGCTCCCGGTAAAGCAGGCAGTATAAAAAACCTGCAGGGTCTTAAAATTTTGATTGCAGAAGATAATACTATCAATGCACAGGTATTGAGTGGTTTTTTAAAGAAATGGCAGGTAAATTTTGATATTGTAGTCAACGGAAGTGATGCGGTAGAAATGTTAGCACAAAAAGACTTTGACCTTGTTTTGATGGATCTGCAAATGCCGGTGATGGATGGAAAAGAGGCAACCCTTGCTATCAGGAAGAATAAAACTGCATCTTACTTTAATATCCCGATTATAGCACTTACTGCAGATGCTACATCCGAAACACAAAATACCATTGACCAGTATGGCTTCAACCAATACCTGGCAAAACCATTTAACCCCGATGCGCTTTACAGGCTATTAAAAAAATATTACGATGTTTATGCAACTTAAAGTACCCATAGTTACTCTTTTAGTATCAGCGGCATGCTTAATGCCGGGCATTACGCTGATGGCCCAGGTGAATGTGTTGCAAACCACGGATCCTGTTGCTGAACCTGTTTTACAAAAAAGTAAACATACAAAGCTGAGCGGCTATATTGAAATGAACTATTACCGTCATTATTTATGGAGGGGTGCCCTTTGGGGAAATAACGATGTATCACAGCCTGAACTGCACCTGGATTATGGTAATTTTTCATTTGCCGTAAGTCCTAATCTTAATATCTATCCCAAAAACCTGCCGGTTGAATCCTACAAAAAGAAAGTTGTTTATGACGAGCAGGATTTTGAACTGGGTTACAGTAATGCAGCGGGCAGGCTGGAATACCAGTTTTTGCTATGGGGTTATTTTTATTTTAACCAGGTAGAAACACCAAATACCGGGGAGTTGTATTCCAAACTCCGGTACCCTGTATGGAAAAACACAAAAGTATATATGGAGAATGTGGTGGATATTGGGGCATATAAAGGCGCTTTTTACAATGCTACCGGGTTGGTTTATGAAAAAGAACTGGATAAGCTGGCTATTGAATACAAGCTTTTTACCGGCTTTGCCAGTGCTAAGTTTAACAATGCTTATTTTGGTACTGATAAAGCTGCGCTGAATTTTGCCGGTACCAGCCTCAACCTGGAGTATACGTTTAAAAATAATTTTTACGTTGCTGCAAAGGGTGAATTCAATCAATACACTGATAAAGAAATCCGTTTTTCTGCCGGATTGAACAATACCAGTAATATCAGTGTTTACTTTGGATTAAATTTTTAAAATATACCGTAAGAGATGTTATTTTTTTAACCTGCTTAAATTTAAACATGATGACACAGACAGACATATTTTTACCTGCCTTTGATGCCCGCCGTATCGAAGCTTATTTTTTTAATGACTTTGATGCAATAAGACAAATATTTAAAATAACGAATGATTATCTCAGCGACGACCTTGAAAAAATTCCGAAGGCATTTGAAGATAACGACATAGCCCAGTTGCAGCATGTACTGCACAGCATTAAGCCAATGTTTAATTTTATGGGGCTGCCTGTAATTGAGAAGGAAATAAATGAATTTTATAACCGGAGTATGAAAGCAACTTCTGTTGAAAATTTAAAACCTGATTTTGCCTTAGTATGGCCAAAATTGATGAATGCTCAAAAACTGATAGAAGAGCAGCATTATCTTTTTGAATTACATACAAAACATATTGCTTAATCTTTATTTTTAACATTTTTTTCTGAGATTTGCTTAACCCGGCACCTGTAAAACCCGGATTTATACCGGATGCACCTATATTTATCCTCGCCAGGGTCTTGCATTTTATTTTATGAAACTGCATACCGCTAAAA
>JANMDL010000427.1:0-7184 GCA_031376295.1 Chitinophagales bacterium | reverse complement strand
ATGCTTTTTAGTACCATTTACTGTAAAAACATCCTGCAGTGCAGTAATATGTACTGCACCTTCATGGGCAGCAGGGGAGGAGGCAATATTATAAATTCTTGGGGCAATGGGTGTTAGTTGCTGCAGCAATGTTTCGGCCTGTATTTCATTTTTAATTGGGTAATGCCGCAGCAGGCTGGCCAGGTCAGCTCTTTGTGCTGGTATGGCAGCCTCAGCAAGTACAGCATATTGTGCTACCGTTTTTTCAAGCAGGTAAACAATGGTTGCTTTTTGAGAAAGCAGTTCCTGTACCGTTACTGTTTCATTGCGCCAGGTAATGGTTTTATCCGGCTGAAGCCGGGAAAGTGAAATTATTTCTTCCACCAGCAGCGGGTCATTAGATGGCACAATGGCAATAGAATCGCCAGGCAGGTATTCAGCCTCTGTGGCAATTTCAATATGGTATGTTTTTTTGGTTGAACCACGGCCCGTTAAATTGATGTTGGAAAGAATGCTGCCGGTAAATATTTGTTTTCCAGTAGTTTTTTTTACCGGAACTGTAACTGTTGCCGGAGCTGCAACAGTACTGCCGCTATTTATTTTTTGCAATATTTCTGTAAACCAGTTTTCTGCCTGTTCTTCGTAATCAGTATCGCATTTTTGTAGTGGAATAATGCGGTTGGCACCCAGTTGCTGCAACTGCGTATCAACATCTTCACCGGTTTTGCAAAAGAGGGGATAGGCCGTATCGCCCAGTGCCAGCACACCAAATTTAAGTTGGGGTATTTTAAAACCATTTTTATGTATATGGTTGTAAAAATTTTTAGCAGCTTCGGGCGGTTCTCCTTCCCCATGGGTACTGATGACAGTAAAGAAATAGTCTTCGGTGGAGAGTTCGGCTGGAGGGTATTGATTAAGATCCACAAGTTTTGTGCGGATACCGGCTTTTTTGGCCTTTACAGCAAAGCTGGTGGCAATTTTTTTTGAATTGCCTGTTTCAGTGCCATAAGCGATGGTGATTTTTTTGGGAGCCTGTTGTATTGCTTCTGTCTGTTCGCCGGTAATAATGGCCGACAGGTAGCCGTTCATCCAAACCTGTTCTTCACGGCTTGATGTATTGATGAAATCCCTGAACTGTTGTAATTTTTCGGCTGCTAACATCTGTTTATATTTGTTGTGTTACCAATTCGTTAAATACGCTGCCCGGTGCTGCATTTTCATTCCAGTTTAATGATTTGTACAAATGCACTACTTCGCCGATAATCAGCAGCGAAGGAGAACTGAATTTTTTACCTGAAAAATCATGGCTGCAATGCTGCAGATCCGACAGGTGTACCTGCTGGTATTTTGTAGATGCCTGTTCTATTACCGCTAATGGCGTTCCGGGCTTTTTGCTGTAACGCAGCAGCAGTTCTGCCACATCGGCAATATTTTTTACCGACATATAAAAAACCAATGTATCGGTACCGGAAGCAAGCTGCTTCCATTTCTCAGGACTGTAATGGCTGTTGGGGTTGTAAGTAAGCAACTGTACGCCCTGGGCATAACCCCTTGCAGTAAGTGGTATGCCTGTATAAGCCGATGCTCCTGCGGCGGCGGTGATGCCCGGGATAATTTCGTAATTGATTCCATTTTCAACAAGGCATTTAAGTTCATCCAGTACATTGCTGAAAAAAGCAACATCTCCGCCTTTAAGTCTTAAAACAGTCTTACCCTGCTTTGCATGCAGCAGCAGCAGGTTGTTTATTTCTTCCTGCGTAAAGGATGCGTTATTATAACCCTGCTTGCCTGCTGAAATAGTAACGGCCTCCGGAGATGCGTTTTCTGTAATGATAGCCGGATTTACAAGCCGGTCATAAATAATCACCTCTGCGTTGGCCAGGCTGCGCTGCAGTTTAAGGGTAATCAGCTCCGGGTCTCCAGGGCCTGCACCTGCAATGATTACCTTTCCATATTCCTGTTTTTCAATTGTGTTTTGCGATGTCATTTTTTATAGTTTAAATGCTTTAGTCTATTAATTTGATAGAGTAAATGAGTAAAAAAAAATTACAAGAGCATACAGGCTCCCACAGTAACATGGCTTGTTTCGTCAATTAAAATGCCGCCGCCATTGGCCCTCAGTGTTGCATAAGCGTCAAATGCAACCGGAGCTGCAGTTTTCAGTTTTACCTGTACTATGTCATTTAATCCCACATTTTCAGGATTGTATTCCTTTTCCAGTGTGTTTACATCTAATTTGTACACCACTTCACGTACAACGGCCCTTACAACATTGCTGTTGAGTTGCAGGCTGTACTTATTGCCAATCAGTAATGGTTTTGTATCCATCCAGCAAAGCAGTACATCAAGTTCAGTTTCAAGCTGAGGCAGATTACCTGTTTTTACAATCATATCACCACGGCTTACATCAATATCATCTTCTAATTGCAGCACAATACTTTGCTCAGCAAATCCCTCTTCTGTTTCAACGCCGCCCATTTCCACCATTTTAATGGTACTGGTGAGGCCGGATGGTAAAATGGTTACGGCTTCTCCTTTACGGTAAACACCACTGATTACTTTTCCGGCATAGCCCCGATAGTCGTGCAGGTTATCTGTTTGCGGCCGTATAACGTACTGCACCGGAAACCTTGCATTGGTATAATCCGCATCCTGTGTAAGTTCAACCGTTTCCAGTATGCTTAACAATGGAGTGCCCTCATACCAGGGAAATTTATCCGATTTCTCTACAATATTATCGCCATCAAGAGCGCTGATGGGTATATATGTTACATTTTGTAAACCCAGAGATGCTGCCATTGCCGAATAGTCAATCACTATATTATTGTACACATCACGGGAATAACCGGCCAGATCCATTTTGTTGATGGCCACTACCACATGCGGTATTTTAAGTAAGGATGCGATGATGGAATGGCGGCGTGTTTGCTCCACCACACCCAGTCTTGCATCCACCAGTATTATAATGAGGCTGGCATTGGAAGCACCGGTAATCATATTACGTGTGTACTGCACATGACCTGGCGCATCGGCGATAATGAACTTACGTATTGAAGTTGAAAAATAACGGTAAGCCACATCAATGGTAATACCCTGTTCCCTTTCAGCCCTTAACCCATCTGTAAGCAGAGCAAGGTCTATTTCGCCAGCTTCTCTGTTCTTTGTCTGTTTCTCTAATTGTTCTAACTGGTCAATCAAAATATTCTTACTGTCGTACAGCAAGCGGCCTATCAAAGTGCTTTTGCCATCATCTACACTGCCTGCGGTTATGAATCTTAGTATGTCCATTTTTTTAATTTCGTTGATTGATGATCGATGGGCGATGATCGTTGACCGTTGACCGTTGTTCGTTGACCGTTGATCGTTGATCGTTGACCGCAGTTCGCTGCAAAGGGCACCCAATTCATCATTCTTAATTCTTAATTCTTAATTTGTATTCCTAAAAATACCCTCCCTTCTTCCTGTCCTCCATAGCAGCTTCAGTCACCTTGTCATCAATTCTCGTTTCGCCTCTTTCGCTTATCCTGGTCGCAATAATTTCAGTTATTACTTCATCTAATGTAGCCGCAATTGATTCCACTGCAGCAGTACAGGTCATATCACCCACGGTGCGGTAACGTACTCTTTTTGTTTGTATTAAATCAGTATCGTCAATTCTTACAAATTCACATACCGCTACCAATTGGCCCTCATGTTCAATCACTTCTCTTTCATGCGAAAAATAGATAGATGGCAGCCCTATATTTTCTGCTTTGATATAGTTCCACACATCCAGCTCCGTCCAGTTGCTGATGGGGAACACCCGTACATTTTCTCCTTTGCTGATTTTTCCGTTATAGATATTCCAGAGTTCCGGCCGCTGCAGCTTGGGGTTCCACTGACCAAATTCATCCCGTACAGAAAATATCCTTTCTTTGGCACGTGCCTTTTCCTCGTCCCGCCTTGCACCGCCAATGCAGGCATCAAACTTAAATTCTTCAATCGTATCTAATAAAGTATACGTTTGCAGCCAGTTGCGGCTGGCAAACTTTCCTTTAGCTTCAGTCAGTTTCTTTTTGTTAATGGTGTCTTCCACTTTTCTTACAATCAGTGTGGCATCCATTTCATTGGCCAGCCAGTCACGGTAATCCAGTGCTTCAGGAAAATTATGTCCTGTATCAATATGCACCAGCGGAAAGGGAATCTTTCCCGGGGCAAATGCTTTTTTGGCCAGGTGAACAAGTGTAATAGAATCCTTGCCTCCGCTGAACAGCAGGGCAGGCCTTTCAAATTGTGCTGCCACTTCCCTGAGAATATGGATACTCTCAGATTCTAATTGCTCCAGGTAATTGATTCCGTACTGCTTCATTTTTATAGTTATGTATTGTATTCACTTTTAAAATTTAAAACTGCATTATGCTGTTACAGATGTCTGTTCATGCAGTCCGCATTCTTTTTTGTCAGCATCTTCCCACCACCACCTTCCAGCCCTGAAATCTTCCCCCGCTTTAATGGCCCTGGTACAGGGAGCACAGCCTATGCTTACAAAACCACGGTCGTGCAGCGGGTTGTAAGGTACTTTATGCTGCTGAATGTATTTTGTTACCTGTTCGCTTGTCCAGTGAAGTAGGGGATGATATTTTATCACCTGGTTCCCTTCATCCCACTCAACCTGCTGCAGGCTTTCCCTTGCTGCAGAATGTTCGGCACGCAACCCGGTAATCCATACTTTATTGCCGGCCAAAGCCCTTTTCAATGGTTCCACTTTTCTAATATGGCAGCAGCTTTTCCGGTTGTCAACAGAGTCGTAAAATGAGTTAGGCCCATTATTTTCAACAAATGCCTGCAGGGCAGCTGAGTCGGGGTAATAAGCCTTTATCCGGGTTTGATATTTTTCGTTGGTGCTGTTCCATACGCTGTAGGTTTCTGCAAACATACGGCCGGTATCGAGTGTAAAAATGCCAAAAGGCAGTTGATTGCTGAGTATTTCATGCGTTATCACCTGGTCTTCAAAACTGAAACTGGTGGAAAAAACCACACCCGAAGGAAACAGTTTAGTCAATTCAGTAAGCCCCTGCAGTTGGCCTGTTTCGGCATTGCCGCATAACGATTGTGAAAGTATATGTAATCTGTCAGTCATCATTCTAAACCCTTGTTATATAAAATTAGACCGTAAAGCCATGCTGCAAAAACTTTGTTTGACAAAAAAGCGTTTGCAATGGACAAAACAGCCAATTTTTATTAGTCTACCTATTTAGTAGGTAAATGTAGGAAGAAAATTGCAATCAAATATAGTTTTTTTTAAAAAGGGAAAAGAAAGCGGTTGATTTTGGGTACATTTCAAATTGCCGCACCTCATTCTGTTAGTGGTCGGTGGGTACATCAGCCGCTGGCTGTCTGGCTGGCTGCCCTTGCTGGTGTACTGATCAGCCAGCGACAATTTGAAATGCACCCTTCTATTTTTTATAAAGTGCTGTAAGGCAGGTTTTCAGTACTTAAAACATTGTTAAAAAAAAATATTTGGAAAAGTCAACCTGCTGCTGTTATCTTTGTACCAGTTCTTTCAGCAATTACTTATCAAGAAAGGCAGAGGGTCATGGCCCGCTGAAGCCTTAGCAACCCCTGCAGCTTACTCAGTTGTATCGAAGGTGCTACTTCCATCCCCCAAAAACGGGGACAGATAAGTCAGAGTAAAGCTTTAAATTCATTCATAAAGATATTTAAGCTCATCTGACTTACCGGATGAGCTTTTTTTATGCCCGGCAACACCGGTGTATAAAATTTGTCCCATCACAGGTAAGTCATACCACTCCGCACTTTCAGCCGTAAGTCATTGCATTTTTAACAGCCCTTCACCGGGTAAAAATGTACAGTATGACGAAGGCTTTTTATCCCTCAATCGCTTTAAAACCAATTAGTGGCAATCTGCCAAAGAAAATTATTTTGTTTTGTATTAAATACCCTACTAAATTTGTAGGATATTTCCGGATTTTATACAGTAGTCATTTCGTTTCAGGATTCTTCTCCACAGATGCTGTGCCTGCTGTTGTATACCGCCGGTCATTGTATACATCAACACCCCGAATGGGCGCCGGCCCAATTATACTCCGGCAATCAGCATCAAATAGTCAGTAACATTTTTACTGCCCCAGGCAGCAGCATATTTTTTTAAATTTAAACATTTTTTATGAGCAATCAACGTTTTGAAACACTACAGTTACATGCAGGTCAAAAGATTGACCCCACCACCAACTCAAGGGCAGTGCCCATTTACCAGACAACATCGTATGGCTTTAATAACAGCGAACATGCAGCCAACCTGTTTGGTCTGAAGGAATTCGGTAATATTTATACCCGTATTATGAACCCCACCAGCGATGTGTTTGAGCAGCGTATTGCAGCGCTGGAAGGCGGTGTGGCTGCACTGGCAACCGCATCCGGGCAGGCGGCACAGTTTATTGCATTGAATAATATTTTACAGGCAGGCGATAATTTTATTACTACCACTTACCTGTATGGCGGTACTTACAACCAGTTTAAAGTAGCATTCAAGCGCCTGGGTATTGAGGCCCGTTTTGCCGATGGCGATGATGCGGAAAGTTTTGTACAGCATATTGATAAAAATACCAAGGCCATTTACCTGGAAACAATCGGCAACCCACGCCTCAACATTCCTGATTTTGAAAAATTTGCAGCATTGGCAAAGGAGTACGATTTACCATTGATTGTTGATAATACTTTTGGTGCAGGTGGTTACCTTTTCCGCCCGCTGGAGCATGGTGCCAATATTGTAGTGGAATCGGCCACCAAGTGGATTGGCGGACATGGTACAAGTATTGGAGGTGTAATTGTGGATGGGGGTAATTACAACTGGGGCAATGGCAAATTTCCGCAGTTTACCGAGCCGAGTGAAGGGTATCATGGTCTTAAGTTTTGGGATGTTTTTGGCGAAGGCAACCCGCTTGGTCTGCCCAATATCGCTTTCATCATCCGTGCAAGGGTAGAGGGCCTTCGTGATTTTGGCCCTTCACAAAGTCCATTCAATTCTTTTTTGCTGCTGCAGGGACTGGAAACATTATCGTTGAGGGTACAACGTCATGTAGATAATGCACTGGCATTGGCGCAATGGCTGGAACAGCATCCTTCGGTAGAGCAGGTTTTGTATCCCGGCCTTGAAAGCAATCCATACCACCAGTTGGCAAAAAAATACCTGCCGAATGGTTTTG